>NZ_JBJERV010000014.1:0-130098 GCF_051882455.1 Huintestinicola sp.
ATTGGAATTATGCTGATATACTTTGCGGTGAACGGTCTGCTTACTGCAAAGCTGAAAAAGATCACTCCTGCTGAAGTGCTGAAAAACAGGGAATAAAATGTTATGCTTGACAAACAAGGCATACAGGCTGTATGATAAATACTGAGCATAACGAATATCCGATACCATAAAACTGAGAAAATATATGATAATAGTAATCGGCAGGCAAAAGCACGATTCCACTTCAAAAATGGAGAATGTCCCCGGATAAAAAAAACAGCACCGCAGAAAAATCAGTATCTGCGGTGCTGTATATTATCAAGCGATCAACTTAATCGCCGATTATAAGAGTGTAGTTGCTGCCAAAGCCTGCATTCTCAAATTTAAACTTGCCGTTCTCATCGAGTACGCCTTCTGCTACCACTGTTTTTTTGGATTTTCTGCCCTTATAGATGGTTATTGTTCTGCCTGCATACTCCTCGCCGAGGTCGATGATAATGTAATTGTTTTTCTTTATTGTGCCTGATGTTTTAATGAGGTTCATATCAGAATCATAAGAGAAAACATATACTTTTTCAACGCTGGCAGTGAGCGTAGCATATGTTATTCCATCCATGCCCGATACTATTCTTACATCAGCTGCGGGCATTGTAAAGGAGCCGGAGCCGCTGATCTTGTCAAATGCTTTGCCGTTAACATAAAGAACAGCATCGTAGAAATTATCTACACGGTAGTATACGGTATCGCCTGCCTTATGTTTTGTGCCGTTTACAAAAACATGACTGTCTGTAAAGATCGAATAATATACGATCGGATTGGTTGGTTCGGGATCTGTTATTTTTTCACAGGTGATAGTTACATCGGAAGCAGGCATTGTAAATGAGCCTGTTCCCGTAATGGAAGCAATAACATTTCCGTATGCGTCCGTAACGGCAGCTGTGTAGCCGTCCTCAACGATCACTGAAACAATATCTCCTGCATTTGCGGTATTTTGTACTGTAACATGGCTGTCTGCTGTTATCGTGTATTCAACAGGTTCAGCAGGTTCAGCCTGCACAGGCTTTACACCGAGAGCATAGGTGGAGAATTTATCGCTTGTGAAGGTCATTGTATTGGTGGCTGCGTCATACAGGCACTGAACAGGATAACCTACTCCGTTATGGCTGCAGAATACAGAATATGTATACTCATCTTCGGGGTACTGATCTATAATATACTGAGGCACCTCAAAGCTTATCGTAATGGGAGCATTGGGATCTGTTACCTGCTTGTCGGGATCTCCATTGCTGTATGTCTTGAACAGCTTTACATCAAGATAGCAGCCGATGTTAAAATCGTCGAGAACATTGTCAATAGCAGTCTTATCCGTTTCGTCAACATATTCGGGGTCGATAGTCACAGTTGCCATCAGAACGCCAATATCCACACCCTGAGCAATAAGCTCAAGATCTTCCTCATCAAGTATCGCAGCCATAAGCTCTTCTATGGGCATATCAATAATAGCGCCGCCTACATTATCATCGGAAGGTATAATTGTTACCTCACCCTTATCAATGGTTACAGTAAAGGTTGCTGTCTTTCCGCCGTAGGTTACGGTAAGGGTCTGTGTTCCTTCCTTAGTATTGTCAAAGCCGCTGACCATTGTTGCTGTCATATCAACAGTTTCGGTTTCTTCGTCTTCATAGTAAACCTTTATCTTGCCGCCTGTTACATCAAGCTTATCGCCGATGAAGTAGGTCGTCTTTGTGGGAAGAGCGGAAATTTCAATTGCTGTTACCTGTGCTTTGGCGGTCTTTTCAAAGGTGTAGGAAACGGTCAGCGTGCCGTCAGCGTTCAGTGCTGTGTCCGCAGCTTCGCCGTTTATTTCTGCGGGAGTTGTGCTTATGAATTCTAAGCCTTCATCTGCTTTGAGCGTTACTTCAACGGTATATTGCGTTTCTCCCTTGAACTTTTCACCGGAAGTCAGGGGAATGCCGTCAACAGACCAGCTTACAGCGGTCACGGAATAGCCGTCATTTTCGGGGATGGTGACTGTTGCTGCGGGGGTATCTCCGATAACGGGAGCTGTCACTGTTACAGCGGGTTCAATATCGACCTCAGGAAAATATACGAGACCAGTGTTATAGTTGTCCAGTCCGTCATAATAATCAAAGCTTATTTCATCTTTGGGGGCAACAGTACTTTTGCTCTTCGTTTTTGCAGAACCGCTGTTTACATAACTGTACCAGAATTCCCAGTTTTCGATGTCATACTTCTTGCCCGCCGTAGGATTCGTTTCGGATGTAAGTGCGGCGGCAAGGTCTGAAACCTCTACGGGATATTTATCCTCGGAATCAAAGCTTATGAAATTATATGTACCGTCATCGCTTTTTTCGTCTAATTTGAAATCCCCACTGTCATTTATTTTCCACGTTGTGGGATCTATTGAAGTGATATAGATATATTTCTCATTATTCAAATAGACAGTACCGTTACAGTCGTAGGTCTGTAAATATTCCTTCAGCCCGGTATCGAACGAACCGCCCGATACCATTTTATAAGTATAGCTACCGGCAGCGCTGTCATAACTGCGTATTTCCCAGATACTCTTATCGGTCTTTCTGGCGTTAAGATAGTTTATGCCTGCGTTATCTGTGACGTTATTTAACAAATTGATTGATGTGAAAGTTTTATCGTAACTGATATAATAATTAACATATCTGACGAGCTTTGCTTTAGTCACGTCAAATTCGCCCTTATCATTGGCAATGTATTCGATAGTTTTCCAAAGATCCTCTTTGGTGGTTATATTACCATAGCTGCCGTCTGCCTTTATGCCAAAGCAACCGCCGGGATATGTCAGCATATATTCTCCGGTGAAATCATCTAACGCACCGGTAGAGCTGTTAGTAACGCTTATTGTTTTTTCGGTATCTTTGCCCAAGCCGTCATACACGGGAAGCTCAAAGGTCTTATACTCGGTGTTAAGCTGTATGACAAATGCAGTTTCATTGAAAGAATTAAAATTTGCGGCACAAGCCTCATACGCTGCTTTGATATATTCAATAGTCAGCTGATCGTTGACTTTGAAATCTGCCGTACCGTACTTCTTTGCTTTTGAGGGAGCTAAATATTCAATAAGTACTCCATTATCCAATCCGGAAGTAACTGCTCCATACCATGCTGTCCAGCCTTTAAGCTCCTTTAAGGGAGAATCCATTCCGGCATTTTCCGCTATTTTGCTGATATCGGTCTGGGCGGTATCCGAAAAATCATCTACCGTAACCTTGCTTGCGTAATCTATTATTATATTAGTTTGTGAAGGGTCGCTTTCTGTAACAGCTATTGTATGCTTGTTATTCAAATAAATTTTATAATAATTTGTTGCAGGGTTTTCCAATTCACTCAGTTTTGCTTGAAGGTTATCCCCGGTGGCAAAATCTGCATATTCCGTATTTCAATCTGAAATAATTGTCCAAAAGCTGTTGGCGTCAAGGTGAGAAGTGATATCCTCATTTGTGGTAGTGCCAGCGATTATATCATCTAAATCAGATGTTATATCGCTGCCATTAAAATATAGGTTAGAAATTGTTGCCGAAGCCGTAATTGGCATTGCCGTCAGAGCCATAGAGCCTGCCAGCACCAAGGCAAGCAGCCCCTTTAGTCGTTTCTTGAACAAAATAGATCATCCTTTCTTTATTGCATAATAAACCTATTATTAGTCTCATTATCACCAAAAACAAAACTATGTCAAGATAGTTTCGGAAATATTACAACAACTCACCCAAAAGGGTGAAACAAAAGACAAACCCGCTATTGACATAAAATCCGATTATGTAATAGAATAAAAGAAGAAATTTTTGTGAGGTATAATATGAAAATTATTACTGCGATACTCCGCCGTGCAGCTGTATTTGCGGCGGTACTGCTGGTGCTGTGGGCGACGCTGACCGCTGCGGCGGCAATTCCGAACGAGCTTATCTATGACAATATGCTTGAAAGCGCACTGTACTTTAAGGACAAGGAGCCTTTCCCCAACGAATCAAAAATGCGGCTGGTGCCTGATAACTATGCCGACGCGATACTGCTCAACGTGACCTGGAACATGGGCGGCGGCGACCCGTTCGGCTCCGCGCTGAACACCGCCTACTACGACGGCAATGACGGCACGGACGACTACGGCGAGAACTGGGGACTTTACTGCGCCGTTACGGGTACTGCCGAGCCGAACACAGACTACACCCGCTACTGGCACGGAATGGCGGCGGTCATACGTCCGCTTATGCTCTTTACCGATGTCAGCGGCATAAAGCTTATCGGAACAGCGGCGGCATTCGTTCTGCTGGCTGCAAACGCTGTGTTGCTGCTGAAAAAACGGCAGTATTTTGCAGCAGGTGGGCTTGCGGCGGCGTTCTTATGCGTTCATGTGTGGGATATCCGTCTGTCAATGGAATATCAGCCCGCCGTACTGGTAACGCTCCTGCTGCTCCCGCTGTATATCCTGCTTGAACAGAATGACGGGGCACTTTCGATACTTGCCGTGATATCCGGGGTCATGATTGCTTTCTTTGATTTTCTGACCGCCGAAACGCTGACCATACTTATCCCGCTGCTTATCGTGTTCATTATGAGAAAGCAGGAAAACAGGCTCCCCGATCTGCGGAGCAATATGCTGCTGATACTCAAATGCGGCTCGGCGTGGGGGCTGTCCTACGCAGGGACATTTCTCGTGAAATGGAGCGCTGCAAGCCTTGTCACAGGCGAAAACAAATTCATAGCAGCGCTTACTTCCGCCGAGATACGAATTGCAGGCGAAGCGGAACAGCTGTCACCTGTGGAGCAGTTTTTCCTTGCCCCGGCAGCAAACCTTTCGACTCTTTTCGGCGGCATAGGCCGTGTGGACCGGAATGCTTTTGCGGCGGGACTTCTGATATCCGCAGTGGGGTTCGGTGCGGTATTCTACCTGTTTCGCAGCCGTGAGCTGTTTGACCGCAGCTTTAACCTTACCATGCTGATACTCGGTATGCTGCCGTTTGCCAGATTTTTCCTACTGAATAATCATTCCTACCTGCACGAGTTCTTCACATACCGCGCGCTTGCCTTGGGGCTTTCCTGCAGCGGCATGGAGTTTGCTACCGAAATTATCGGAAAGTTCGCTCTTTCAGGTGCGGCTATCGCAGAAATACCTGTAACGCTGGACCCTGACGGACGCAGCGGCAGGTCACATCTGCGGACGATACGGGACGGTCTGCGGCATATTCGGTACATATTCTTCGGCTGTCGGAAATAGTTCAAAAAATGCAGATATAGCATATATTGGCAGGAAAAATCTCCTTTATTTTTACTCCTTGTTTTCTCAAAAGGGTGCAGTTATCCCTATAACAGGCTGATTTTCGATAAAATATATAATTTTGAAAGGGTGATGCTCCTTTTGGAGCCATCGTTATGAGAAGAAACAAGAAAATATTGTCATTACTTCTTGCAGGAACTATGACAGCGGCAGTATTTTGTTCCTGCGCCGAAAATGAAAACAGTCAAACGGATAGTTCGGAGATATCCGAAGCTGTTGTTTATTATCGTAATGCTGGCAGTTATCCGCCCTCTTACCATAGCAAAAAGAGATATTGAAAATATTATCGGCGATATCGACAGATGTGAGGGAGATCTTACAAAACGCATCAATGTCAGATCGGACAGCTTGCCGGCTCCAGCCGTGAATCCGCAAACAATATTCAGCGTATCAACAGTATTGTTACCAATGCCGTAACAAAGCTTGCAAATAATGCAAACGAGCTTGTGGAATATATGACCGAGCATATTCTTCCCGAATTTTAAGCTTTCGTAAGATCAGGAGAACAGTATAAGGAAAATGCATCGTTCGGGACATGGACATAATCAGCAGCAGAATGGACGATAATATGCGTATTGCAACAATGCTCAAAAGCGAAACAGACGTATTCACAAAGATCTGATAAGATAATATTGCCCAAATGCCGTGAGGAATCATATTATCCGTCACGGCATTCCGTTTTATTTTTTTGGTTTACAAATAATAAAAAATATAAAAATATATTGAAAAATATAGCAAAATATGTTATTATATAAATAAAGCTATAAAAAAGGGGCGGGACAATGAAAAAGCACAGAAATGAAAACAGCGATAAGATAAAACAGATAAAATTGATAATGATATTCGGTCATGCTCTGATAATTATCATTGCCGCGATATTTATGGCTTCCTTTACCATCAGAAAAAATGACATGGTGCTAAAATCAAAGGTCAGCGACCTTACATATGCCCTTAACGTCCAGATGAAGCTTAATATCAACACATATCTTTCAAAGCTCGAATCCGTCTCAACTCTGGTTTTCGGTATGGACAAGGCAGTCAGCTATTATTCATCTCCCGAAAATTCCGATCAATATGAGGCTCTCAACACTGAAAAGCTTATCTCGGACAAGCTTTATGACCTGTGCATTATGGAAAACTATGTGGATTTTTTTATAGTTTACAGCGATGACCACACTGTGGGAAAGGTGTCAAACGGAACCACAAATCTCTTCGGAGACGATCTTTACAATGACATGGCACAGACCGTTACAAGAAACCGTTCCAAGGACGGCTGGTCAACAGGCTATAATGATGATTTCAGACGCATTTATTATGTCAAGCGCATAAACGACAATGCTTTGCTTGTGGCATCCTTTTATACCTCCGAGCTGGAAACCGTTTTCGTCCGACCCGATGATATGCGTGATACAACGGTAAGACTTGTTAATGAAGACCATTACATAATGTATTCCAGCGAAAATGAGGAAACAGGCTCAAAGCTGCCTGCCGAGATACTTGACAGGATAGGAGACAGCACCGCTGCTTCATTCATAGACGATGAGTACCTTATCACCGTCAACACCTGCGCCGACAGCTGGTATGTCATCTGCTCCGCTCCAACACAGATAATCCTTGCCGAGCGCAATATCGTTATCAGATATACTATTATTATCACAGCCGTTACATCAGTTATCGCAATGATTCTCGGCACGCTTCTGTCCATTCACGTTACCAATCCCGTGAACCGTATCGTTACAAAGCTTAACACCCAAGCTAACATTGACAGACTTACAGGCATTTACAACAAGCTTTCCTTTGAAGAGAACGCCGAATATATGCTGAGTAACGCCGCAGATGGCGAGCGCCATGCCGTTATTCTCCTTGATGTGGATAATTTCAAGGGGGTCAATGATAATCTGGGTCATGCTTACGGCGACAAGGTACTTGCCGATATCGGCAACATTTTAAGACTGACCTTCAACTCCTCCGACTGCCTCGGAAGAATAGGCGGAGATGAATTCGGCATTCTTCTCAATATTCCCGCAAACAGGCAGAAGGACTTTTTGACGCTTATCAATGAAAAATGCTGCGCTCTCTGCGACGCATTTCATAACAATTACACAGGCAGCAGCGGGGATTACAAGATATCCGCAAGTATAGGTGCTGCGGTATTCCCCGATGACGGAAATACTTTTGCAGAGCTTTACAGATGTGCCGACGCCGCTCTTTACTCCTCTAAGCACAAGGGCAAGGACACGTTCACCATTTACAGCGATGTAAGGGAGGAGGCTGATGATAATGCTTAAAAGAAAGCTCTTAGCCCTTTCGGCAGCCCTGCTTATGTTCACCTCCTGTGCGCCCGAGCCTGTGATCATCAATCAGGAGGAATACACCGAGATATCCCTTTCCTGGTGGGGGAACGACACGCGAACCGAATATACTCTTGCGGCGGTAAAGGAATTTGAACAGATCCACCCCGATATCCGCGTAAAATGCAGCTACTCTGAATGGTCGGGCTATCAGACGAGATACAACATTCAGATGATGTCGGACACGGAATCCGATGTCATGCTCATAAACTTTCCCTGGCTGGACAAATATTCCGCTGACGGAAACGGCTATTACGATATCTATGAGCTGAGCGAGTTCTTTGATCTTTCGCAGTTTTCGGAAAGCGAGCTGAGCTTCGGCATAAGAAACGGAAAGCTCAATGCCGTTCCCATAGCGCTGAACACTCAGACTGTATATTACAACAAAACCATCTACGACCGCTTCGGTCTGGCGCTTCCCGAGACATGGGAAGATCTTTTCAATGCGGCAGAGGTAATAGGAGACGAGGTCTATCCCATTGCCATGCCTGCAAAATCCGCAATGTTCTTCATAACCGCATACACCGAACAGCAGAGCGGCAAGACATTCATGTCTGAAGACGGGCAGCTGGGCTTCGGCAGGGAAGAGCTTGGGATAATGCTTGATTTTTACACCGAACTGATAAACGGTCATGTTATGCCTCAGGTAGAATACTTTGACAGGAACGATATCAGAAACGGCACCTATGCGGGAACCGTGGCGTGGCTCAGTGACGCGGAAAATTATATGGGACCCGCCCGTGAGGACGGGAACGAGATAGCCGTAGGCAGCTACACAGGCTGTACAGATGGCGTTAAGGGCTGGTACACAAAGCCTGCGACGCTGTATGCGGTAAGTGCCAAGACCGAACACCCGGAGGAAGCAGCGCTTCTCCTGGATTTTCTCCTTAACAGCGACGAAATATCCGAGCTTCAGGGCATTGAAAAGGGAATACCCCTGAGCCGTTCCTCCAGAGATTATCTTGAACAGCATGATATGCTCAAGGGGCTTCACTATGACGCCTTTCAGGTGATGAGCGCTAATATTGATTCAATGGCGCTTATCCAGCCCTTTATGGAGAACACAGATATGCTTGATGCATTTCAGGAAGCCTGCAACGCAGTGCTTTACGGCAAGGCTGCCACCGGTGAAAAGGCTGCGGAGCTTTATGAGCAGTTTAATGTAATTCTTAACGGATAAATGGCAAAAGCCCGTCAAGTTATTTGATGGGCTTTTGATGTGTTTGCTAAAGTTAAACAGTATCACATTCTTGATACTTATTTTACAGGAACAAGTTTGCCGCCATCTGAAAGGGTAATAGTTTTGCCGCCAAGAGCGCTGTTTCTGCTGTCGGATGCGCTGTAATAGATAGTATGTCCGTTAGAAATAATATTTGAGAAGGAACTGTCTGCATCAACAATCGCTGTAACATAACTGTCGGCAGTGACATTCCATTTGGATGTTTTGTCAAGTGTAACAGTAACATCTCCTGTGTTTTCACTGTCTATAGCTCCGGTGAATGAAGTCTTGTTTTTAAGAACCATACTTACCGAGCTTATATTATCGCAGGTCACATCGCCCTTTAGCGTCTGAGAATCGGCATTAAGTGTTACATCTCCGCCGTTGCTGCCGACCTTTCCCCAATTATTTGTATTGTTTCCTGCCGCATTAAAAAGCACTCCCGAACTGAACACAAGCTTGGTATTGGTAAGATTGATAACAGCGTCGGTATTTGTAATATAAAACATAGGTCCGTCAGATGTGGTTTTCAGCGTGCTGTCCTCCGAAGTAAATACAGCCGTGCCGACAGCAGCATCTCCAGATGTGCTCTGATAAAGCATTACACCGTTCTTGCCAGCGCCGATAAATGTGCAGCCGGTAAGTGTTATGGAATTTTTACCCTCAACAACTGCGATCTGTGAATCTGTTGCCTTGCCCGAGCAGTTTTTAGCCGTAATATCTCCCGTGGAATAGATACACGGTGAACCGTCTCCGCTTGCAAAAAGCTTGCTTGAATTGATAACGATCGTTCCGCCGCCTCTGTCGGTTGCAACGGGAGCGCAGTGAGCGCCGATAGTTTTTATGTACATATCAGATGCGGTGATGCTTCCTCCGTATGTTGCGTCAAGACCTCTTGATGAATTGCCTTTTGTGTATATTTTCATTCCCGAAACGTTTATCTTGGCATTTTCACCGGTTGCAAAGATCGCATTTGAACCTTCCGCATTGGTTGTTATCTGACCGCCTGTGATTTTTGCCGTACTATTCAGCTGAACAACAACTGCAGCGTTCAGTCCGTAGAAATTGCTGTTATCCGTATTGGAGCTGTCACCTGTTTTTGTGATAGTCGTATCGGTCATTTTAAGATAAGCTCCGTTTGTAACAAGCACTGCGGAACTGTCGGCTGTGGTCTGACTTATGCTTTTTGATGTTATGCCCTTGCTGCCTGAATTGATATTATATTTGGCAGAAAGCTCAAGACTGCTTTTTTCCTGCATACCAGGCGCTCCCATTCCGCCGCCCTGAGGAGTATTCATACTTCCGCCCATAATTTCAATGCCGCTGATCTTTCCTTTGGAATTATAAGTAAGCTTTAAGATATCCCCTTCGGAAATATCGGAAAGTGAAGCTGATTTCCCGTTCTTTTTAAGCACCTTTTCATTAGTAATATTTAATGTAAGCGTTTTGCCGTTTACCGTAAATTCACCAGATCCACCGCCGGGAGCACCGTCCGGAGCTTCACCATCGGGTTTAGCAGGAGGCTCGCCATTATCTGAACCGCCCTGCCCGGGCATTGCAGGAGGATTGCCATTTCCGGGCATTTCGGGCGGATTGCCGTTGGGACCGGTTCCGTCGGGAGGAGTAGGAGGAGTCTGTCCATTCTGAGCATTTTCGGGAGCAGTCGGCTGTGTATATTCGCCTAATGCAAGCTTGACCTTGGTGCCGCTTATGGAGGTGACCTTTCCGTACTTGACAGACAGACTTGTGCTTTGCGATGAGGATACTGCGGAAGTGTTATCCGATGCATAACCGGTTGCAGCAGGTATAGCAGATAATGACATTACCGCTGCGCTGATAAGTGCGATAGTTTTAATTGATTTTTTCATAACAATCATTCCTTTCGGTTTGTGTTTTCAATAATTGTATGATATCAGATAATTCTTAAAGGAAAATTAAAAAGCAAAGGTAATAAAAAATGTGCAGTACCTGTTTATCGCAGAACTGCACATTCAAAGTATTTTCATTTCATCATTGCCGTTGTGAAGCGGAATTAAAAGCTACATAAAATGTACTTCCCGCTCCCTCAGTGCTTTTTGCACTTACTGTTCCGTTATGGTATTCGGCTATCTCTCTGACAAGGGATAAGCCCAGTCCCAGCCCCTTTGTGCTTCTTGATTTGTCGGAACGATAAAACCGTTCCCAGATATGCGGCATATCCTCTTCTGCGATACCAATGCCGTTATCCTCAACAGTAATAATGACTTTATCGTCACTTCGTTCAAGTCTGACCTTTACAAAGCCGTTTTCATTTCCGTATCTGATACCATTCCTTATAAGATTATTCACCATCAGCTCAAAAAGCTCCTTATTGACGGGATAAGTTATATTTTCATCACACTCAAATGAGACCGTTATCCCTTTTTCGGATATGATGCTGTGATCCTGGCATAAAGAAGAAAGCAGTTCTGTAAGGTTGGTATCTGTTCTGATATACTTATCGGTATGATTTTCAATTCGTGAAAAGATCAGCAGCGTTTCTATCATATGGGACATACGATAGCTCTGCTTTTGAATTGCTTCGATAGCTTCAAGCAGTTCGTCCTTATCGGATGCATTCTCCACAGCATATTCGCACTGCGCAAGAATAATAGCTACGGGAGTCCTGAGCTCATGGGAAGCGTTTGACGTAAACTGCTTCTGTGATTCAAAGGTCTGTTCAAGGCTTTCGAACATTGAATTGAAGGTCTGTGACAGCTCGTAAAGCTCATCTCCCGTATCGGGAAGCTCTATACGTTTGGTAAGATCACCGCTGCGGCGAATTTCTTCGGCGGTGCTGTTTATCCGTGCGACAGGTCTTAGGAATTTTCCTGTCAGCATATATCCGCCGCAGAATGCAAGTGCTGTCAGCATAGGCAGAAGCAGGAGCAGATATTTATGCGAGGACAATATGCTCCACATACTTTCTTCCGCAGGTATTATTCCTCTTATCCAGATATCGGGCTCATGGGGTAGCCTTATCCAGGAATCATAATAATAGTATTTTGTGCCGTCAAGAATTATTTCTGTGGGTGTATCAGAGGGATTGTAAGGTATATTGTCAAATTCATCGAATTTGAATATTCCCAGTGAATGTGCACCATTCTCATGATATGCCATTATCTGGACGCTGTGCTGTAAAAAATCCGTGCTTTTTACTTCCATATTTTCTTGATCGCTCTGAAAAGCGTCCGAAACCGGTTTATGAGTCAATATTTTTTCTGCGTATTTGTTTATGCAGTCTGTAAGAAGATTTTTCGTATCTCTTGTACCCAGCGCCTGAAAAGCAATTATGACTATTAAAAGTATTACGATACTTATCACAGTCAGGATAGCAGTAAACCATAAGGTAAGCCGGAATTTGATGCTTTTTCTTTTCATTCATCTGTCCTCATAACATAGCCTATCCCTCGTACATTGTGAATGAGCTTTTTCATTCCGGGAAGGTCTATTTTCTTTCTGAGCATATGAACATAAACATCAACGATATTCTCTCCGCCTTCAAAATCATATTCCCAAACATGGGATAATATCTTTTCACGGGAAAGAATTCTGTTTTTATTCATAAGCAGATATTCAAGCAAATAGTATTCCTTTCCGCCGAGAGGTATCGTATCATCTCCACGCTTAACGATGTGGCTTCCAATGTCAATGGAAAGATCGTCAAGAGCTATGACATCTGAAATATTACCGCCTGCCGTCCTTGTTACCGCATTTATCCTTGCGATAAGCTCGTCAAATGAAAACGGCTTGACTACATAATCATTTGCACCGATGTTAAGTCCCTTGACCTTATCCGAAACAGCGTCCTTCGCCGTCAGAAAAATGACGGGAGTGGAAATCCCCTGCTGTCTGATAAGACGGACAGCTTCTATCCCGTCCATTACAGGCATCATAATATCCATTATCACAATATCATAATCGGCAAATTGCAGCCTGTCCACGGCTTCCTCGCCGTTGAAACAGTTTTCAACATCAAAACCGTCCGCACGGAGCTTTTTTACAAGTATCTTGTTAAGATCGGGATCGTCCTCGGCAATAAGCAGCTTCATATTATCACCGTCCTTTAGATTTGTATCAATTATATCACGTTATTATTCCTTTTGCAAGACAGAAAGTGATTTTTACGGATATTTTACAAGTAAGCTCCTATTTTTAATTTTATTCTAATTTTTATTTTGTATAGTTAAAATAATTTTAATTCTCAGCGCATTATTTGCGGAAATGAAATATTAACGGGGATATGATCTACTTGTCTCTCAGCAACAGCGTGGGCGGCTCGATATATATAAAGTTGAATACAACAAGTTTGAAAACGATACGCTTTATCTGAAAAACTGCCGATACGAAAAAGAAGCCTCCGCAATCGGAGCGGCAATGCATTTTACAGAGAAATTTTTTGATGATATGAACTGAAACAACCCGTATGATAGACAATGGCTTATCATACGGGCGCTTTTTATATGTTGGTAAAAATTCCAAAATATAATTTCAAATGAAAAAACAGAGCTTCTGACAGGAGAAGCTGACTATGAACGTGCTTTCGAAAAGCTGATCTCACAGGGAGTAAAAATTGCGGCGGTCACTCTCGGAAAAAATGGTGCTTATGTGAGAACCGCAGAGGGAGGAACCCTTGTAAACGGTTTTAAAAACAAAGCTATTGATGCCACAGGCGCAGGCGATGTATCTGGGGAGGATTTTTGTACAGCCTTGCAAAAAGCGGAAAAGCTCCGGCGCAATTCCTGCAATGCCTGATATGGAAAGAGTTTATGAAAAACTCAAGGAGGAACGCTTATGAATATAACAGATAATTTTATGGGATTACAGCAAAGCTTTTGCGTCGATTTCTACCCCATAATTCTAATGGAGATTTGTATCGGATAGATAAATACTGTCTGAACTTTTGCCTTCTGTTTCAAAAATAATAATGGTATTTTTCCCTTTATTCAGAAGCGGGGCGGGAAGATACAGCCTTTTCTGCGGACCGATATCCCAAAATCTGCCGAGATTAAAGCCGTTTATGAAGGCTGCGCCTTTTCCGAAGCCTTCCGTATCAAGAAAGGTATCCGCAGGCTCGGTCACATCAAATTCAAATCTGTAAAACGAAGGTATACCGGCAGCATAGCCGCTGGTAAAATCAATGTTTCCGATTTGTTCTTCGTCCAGCGGCAAGGGGAACATATCAAATCCAAAATGTCTGTGATCGTTTATCTTGACACCGTTTAAGATACCCTTTCGCTGCTGCTCAAGACCTGTGCCGAAATTCTCTCTGCCGATGTTTTCAACAAGCAGCTCAACAGTTCCGCCGCAGGTTTTTTGGGAAATCTCAAACTGCTCCCATATATTTTCCGCAAATGCGGTAAAAGCATACTTACCGTTTCTAAATCCCAGCACTCTGTCAGCAGCGTTTTCACATCTTACGTTATCGACCCGCTCGTTATTTCTTATATTAAGTCGGTAAAGAACGTAGCCGTAGTAGCAGTCAAGCTCTTCAAAGCTAAGAGGATAAAGGGACGGTACAGGCTCGGATATTTTTTCCAGCGTGCTGAAAAGGTCGGTCTTTGCAGTGCATTTTATCCTTCCGAAGTCAGCACGCTTTATTTTTGTTGTAAGCGGTATTTCACTGATATCGGTATAACGGGAAATAACATCTCTGCAAAGCTCATATTTCTTTGTGATCTGTCCGTCCTCGGAAAGCGGTGCGTCATATTCGTAAGAGGTAACGTCAGCTGTCTTGTTTCCGCTGTTTCTTCCCGCCATAAATCCGAAATTCGTTCCACCCTCGAACATATAGAAATTAACGCTGCCTCTTTTAAGAAGTTCATCAAGCTCGTGAGCTGCCTTTTCAGGCTCTGTTGTGTGATGCTCCTCGCCCCATGCGTCAAACCAGCCGTTCCAGAACTCCATACACATAAGCGGCTTGTCATCACCGATAAAGCGTTTCATTTCACTAAACTGCCATTTGGCCGATGAGCCGAAATTTCCCGTAGGAAGTGCGCCGTCCACCATTCCCGATTTAAATCCTGCTTCGCTCCAAGGACCGTCCGATGTAACGAACGGAACAGTTATCCCAAGCTCACGCATTGTATCTCTTAAAAATTCAAGATATGCAGTATCATTGCCGTAGTAGCCGTATTCATTCTCTATCTGCATGAGAATGATATTGCCGCCGTTACCTGTCTGATATGGCACAAGCTTCGGCATGAGAACGCTGTAATAGCTTTTCACCGCATCAAGATATGGCTTGTATGAGCACCTAAGACGCATCTTCGGGTCTTTCAGCAGCCATGCGGGCAGTCCTCCGAATTCCCATTCGGAGCAGATATAGGGGGAGGGTCTTATGATAATATAAAGTCCCAGTTCCTGTGCAAGCTCTATAAAGCGGCATATATCGTGCATACCGTCCCATATAAATTCACCTTGTTTCGGCTCGTGGAAGTTCCATGGAATATAGGTCTCAACCGTATTACAGCCGATGTTCACAAGCTTTTCAAGCCTGTCCTTCCAATATTCGGGAACTGTGCGGAAATAATGCACAGCACCCGATATTATTTTAAATGGCTTTCCGTTCAGATAAAACTTGTCTGTGATCTCAAACATAATAAACTCCGAAATTGCTTTTACTTTTTATTTCTTTTTCTGCCGATAACAACAGCCGCACCTGCAGCCGCTGCTGCCGCACCGACCGCAATTGGAACTGCGGGAGATGTTTTCATGCCGTTTTCGGAATTTTCCTGCACAGCCTCGGTTTCAACAGCTCCTTCCTCTGTTGTTTCGGAGCTGTCGGCATCGGAAACAGGCTGTTCCTCTGCTGCCTGTTCTTCCGCAGCCTTTGCAATGGCAGCTTCATAGTCATAAAGCACCTGTGCCGCATCGACCGAACACTCACCGCTTACAACTGTGAATTTAAGTGTGTGTCTGCTGTTATCAAGTCCGTTTATGGAGAAGAATGACTGCCTGTTTGACATCTTGGAAACAGTATGCTCTTTTTCAATAACATTTCCGTCTATCTCAACAGAAACAACGGCTTCGCCCTTCTGGGCACCGGTGAGGATAATGCCCGTGCCTTCGAATTCTATTTCGGCAAATGCGCCTTCTGTGCCCTTGGAAATTGTTCGCTTGTAGTTTTTGAAGCTGTCCATTGTGCTGTGGCTCCAGCCGTCGGTGCTGTAGGAAAATGCGCTGTCAAAATTATCAAGCTTGTTAACATACGGCTGAATGGTATCTGTTGCCTCAACCTTTACGTTATCAAAGCAGCAGTTATTGTATGAGCTGTAAAGCGCCGCTCTTCCTGCGGAATATCCCGCACCGTCAGCCTTATAGTCAAGTACCTTTTCACCGTCAATGTAAACTGATACATCATCATAAAGTGCGGATATCTTTACATTATGCCACTTGGAAGAATCAAAGCCTTCGATCTCGCCGCCTTCTGCCGCTTCTTTTCCTGTGATAAAATTCCAGCTTCCGTTTTCGTAAAGGATAACTCCATAACCGCTCATTCCGCTGTCAGCAAGGATATATCTCATACCTACGCCTGCATAGCTTTTTTCGCCGTCTGTAAGCACATCTGCACTTACGCTGTAATTGTACCAGCGGTCATCGCCGAAATTGGTGGTCGGCTCGGGTGTGCCGCCCCATTCATCCGCCTTGATATTACGGGTGATCTTCTGCATGAGCACCTTTTCTCCGTCCTTTTCGGTCACCTCAAATGCACCGCCCTCATCGGTAGTGTAAAGGGGAGCGCCGCCTCTTGCGGAGAGAAATTCATCGGTGTAGTTAAAATCATCGGAATATGGGAGAGAAAGAACGGTGTTATCGGCTTCTGTAGGAACAGTATAGTCTGTCTCGGGAACATCAACAGTCGAAACTGTCACCATTGAATATGGCTTAACGGTAACAGAGTATTTCCCGTTTTCGGGAGTGATGGTACCCACTTTTTTGAAATAATTCGCATCATAAGCCTGACCGCTTTCGGGACCTCTTGTTTCCCACACATAAACTTCATTGTCGGACTTTGCAAGATCAAATACTTCAAATCCATATGTGATGGGAGAGGAGGTCGTATTTGTGATGACAGTGCTGTAATCGCCCTCCGGGCTGCAGGCAGTAATGTAGCTGTATTTTGCGTCAACTATGGCATGACCGTCGCCGCCTGCCTTGCCGTCAGCATTGCAGGCATCGTTGATAAAGCTCCAGCCCTTATCTATGAACTGTGAAAAATGCAGGTTCATAAAATATCCGCTGTCAAGGGTATAATATCCGTTCCAGGGAGTGTTTGCATTTATCAGCTGCTTCTGGCAGTAGGTAACTCCATCGTAATATGCGGCAACTGCGGGCTGATATTCGTACATTGTCATATATCCGCCGCTTACCATGGTTATCATACGGTTTGCAATATCCAGCACGCCGTTTATTCCTGTAAGTCCGGAATTTCCCTCGTCAAAACGATATACTGACTGCGCATAGGTCATAGGAGAGCTGCCCTCGGAGAACCATATTTCCTTGCCGAAATTTTCCGCAAGCTTCTTTGTGCGTTCATCGGCAAAGCTTGTGTAATGGGAGCCTATAACATCAACCGCATTCCGCAGCTCCTCGTTATCCGTCATCTGCCATGAAATATTCCATGTACCGCATTCATCTGCTGCCACAATCTTGATCTTTGAATAATCGTAAGGGCAGTCTGTTTCGCTTTTGAGAGCCTTGGAAAGATAGATTATCCACTCGGTGTCGATTGCGCGTTCGTTTCTGTTTGCACTGACATAATCAAATTCAAGTCCGTATGTCTCGTATGCAGCGTCGAGAGTTTCCTTGTACCACTTGTAGCGTGCTGCATTCACATCTTCGGCATCTGTGACCCAGCGGGGCTCGCTCCACCAGAGCATATCCAGAGTAACATCGGGATTTATCTTTTTTATGTCTGCTGCGAGCTGAAAGCCTGTTCCTCTTGTTACATCGGCTTTTTCGTCCTCAGTACGTATAGTTGTAGGCTCGGTGCCCGATGATGTATTCACATCAGAACCCATTTCCACCTTAAAATGAGTAAATCTGAGCCCGTTCCTGCCGTACAGATATTCAAGTATCTGCCAATAGCTTTCGGGGCTTTTTTCCTTGTAATCAAGGAGAAGCCTTGACGAGCCGTTGCAGCTTATCATTCCCTGACCTCTGTAAAGAAAATTTTCGTTTGTGTTTGCCTTGCTTCCGTCTATCCTTATATTCACACTTCTCACTCCCGTTTCATTTTCCGCATATATTGTATTTCCGCTTACACACATTACTGCCGCACTTAGCATCACAGCAGATATTCTTTTTAATACACTCAAAAAAAGCACCTCTTTCAATATACTTGCTACAATAAATATATATCGAAAAAGGCTTCAAGTCAATCTTAAATAAGTGACAACTCTAACTTTTTGAAACTTAAATGACAGTTCCTTTGTTTTTTCTGAATTCTGAAGGAGATATTCCTTCATATTTTCTGAATACGATCCCGAAATATGTAGGGCTGGTGTAGCCCAGCTTTTCCGATATCTCGGAAATAGGTATTTTAGAATCAAGCAGCATTATCTTAGCTTGTGAAACCTTGATACGTGCGATATATTCCATAGGACGCATATTAAGGCGTTCTCTGAAAAGCCTCCCGAAATACTGCGGAGAAACTCCCGAAAGCTCGGACAGCTCATTTAAAGATATATCGGCACAGCAATGCTCATTTATATACCGGACCGCCTCGTCAACGATCATATTTCCCGTATTGTCGGCAGATTTTTTTCCGTTAAAAATATCTCCTGCAAGAAGCACTGCTTCATAGATAAGCAGGGAACATTTTTTACTGCTGTGAAGATTGTCGGCGGCAAGACCCGATAATCTGTTATACAGCTTTTCAAAACCGGTCAGGTCGGCATTTGCGGCGATCATTTCACGCTCAAAGCCCATTTTTTTCATAATGTCTGTAAGCATATCACCTCTGAACACGATCCAACAGGTTGACCACTCGCCGCTTTCGGGATAATACTCATGGGGCAGCCCGGGAGGCAGATAAAGCAGAGAGTTTTTCTCAAGGGTGTACCTTCTGTCCTTAACGATCAGTATGCCCCTGCCCTTTTTGGTAAACAGAAACTGATGTGAGCTGAGTCCGCTGTCACGTTTAATATGAAATTCCGGCGAGGTTCTGCCTATTCCCGAAAGATAGAACGGCAGCTTTGTTTCATTTCCCGGAACGGGATATACTGCATTGTACATGATCTCACACTCCTAAACTGATTATATTATATCATAGGAAAATGCTGTTTGCAAGGCTTGTGTCTACTATCAATACATATATCTCCGTGAAAATTGTACACATTTTCAATGCTTGCTAAAATCAACCCTCATTCTCCCGAATTGAATACACTTCCTATTCTCTCAGGTAAAAGCAAACGAAATCTGCAAAAAGGAGCATTTGAGCGTTATAAATACTCAGATGATATTACGGAATGCATTATTTCTTATTTGACGATAATAGACAGCTGTTATTTTTTGTGATATAATATAAGCAATATAAGCAATCGGAATTTTTTCTATAAGTTTATAATTTTAATTTATTATGGAGAATAAAATGTCAGATAGTTTACAAAACAAGCCGAGGATATTCGGCTGTAAAACAAATGATCCGATTAAATTCTTGGTCTGCGGACAGCTTATCAGCCCGTCGGGATTTCTGCATCACCGCCGCAGCTTCGATGAAAACGTGCTTATCATGGTAACCGAGGGAACACTTTATATTACCGCAAATAACGCCCCATTTTCCCTTGTACCGGGACAGTATATTTTTCTCAAAGCAGGGGAGGAGCATTACGGACACCGTCCCTCTGACGGGAGATTGTCCTATCTTTGGGCACATTTTCGGTCGGACTGCGGATTTGAAACAGTAAATAATGACAGCAGCGAATATACATATCTGCTGCCCGAAGCTTTGGCTTTGTCCGATTCGGGACGAACTGCACAGCTTTTCCATCAGCTTATGGATATGTCACTTGAAGAAAAGCTGTACACACAAAATATGTCCGACTATGCAATGAGTCTGCTGCTTATGGAGCTGACCCAAGAATATTTCCGTGATCGGGACAGCTCCGATAAGCTTCCTTTGGCTGTGGTATCGGCAAGGGAGTGGATAAAAAATCACTATTATCTACCCTTTGATGTAAGGTCGCTTGCGGAAGCTGTGGGATATAGTGCGGATTATCTTTCATCTCTGTTCAAGCAAAGCACGGGAATTTCAATTGTCCGCTATACAAACCGTTTGCGGATAAAAACAGCAAAAACGCTGCTTTCAAACTATGACATTACAATAAAAGAAGCCGCATTTTCCTGCGGCTTCTCGGACGAAAAATATTTTATGAAGGTCTTTAAACAGCTTGAGGGTATCACTCCCTCGCAGTATAAAAATTCCTTCGGACGGAAGAATATCAACTGAGATTTTTCTTTGTAAAATATACTGTATATGGCTCGTCGGTTATGTCATAAAGCGGAACAAGATCGAAGTTTTCGGGCTGACCAACAGTGCGGTAAACGCTCTGCTGCCACGGGAATGTGCTGTATGTATGCTCGGTGGTGTATGCAAGAGCGCTTTCGGGTTCACCGTCTTTCATACATATTCCGCAGTCCTTTTCGCACAGTCCCGCAAGCACAACAGGTCCCTCCGCAAATGCCGTAAGCTTCGGCATATCTGGCAGAGAAGATATTGTCAGCGCCGCAGGGAAATAGATGTTTATAGTATCATTTTTCCAAGTTCTGTCTATATCAAAATAACCGTTTTTTGAAGTCACATTTTTTATTTCCTCGCCGTTAATAAATATGATGGGAGCGCCCTGCGTCCATTCGGGAATACGAAGGGACAGAGTAAAACTTTCGGGCTTGTCCGCCCTGACATTCAGCTTGATATACCAGCGTGACATTCTGCTGTCATCGTGCTCGTCAAAGGAGGCACCATCGTTGTAATACTTCATATCCACGCTCTGACTGACGGTGACATTTTCGCTGCGCTTGTACTCCGAGTTGATGTACTGTCCGATAACAAGGCGGTTTTTCTCACTGTACTCATAAAAGCAAAGCTGAGGATAAATCGTGTGCGCCTGCACCGTTGTGCCGTGACAGCACCAGAAATCTTTGGTTTTGCTGCCCCATTTTTTCATGCTCCCCGACTTCATTGGCAGGAAGTACGCAGGCATTCCCGTGAATTTGTTCTGCTGGGCAAGAAAGCCGTTGTAGAGATTTTTCTCGATATAGTCAAGGTATGCGGTATCACCCGTAAAGCGGAAAAGATAGTCCGCAAGTCGAACCATATTGTATACAGTGCAAAATTCCTGGGTGCGATCTCCGATAAACATACCAAGCTTGTGGGGTGGTATCCAGAATTCGCCCGAGTTCTGACCGCCTGTGCAGAAGGCTTCTCTGTCTGTGACAGCACATTTCCAGAAGCTTTTTACAAGACCCAGCCACTTTTCATCGTCTGTGATCTCATACATTTTAGCAGCTCCCTGCGCCCATGGGATACTTGCGTTTGCGTGGCAGTTTGATAAGGGGTCGCCGCCATCGGCAAGCTTTTTGAAAATGGACGGGTGAGAATATCTTTCCGCAAGGGTGAGATATTTTTCGTTTCCCGTAAGCTGATACAGACCTGCCCATACCTCAAGCATTCCGCCCTCTTCGCCGCTGTAAACGGCATGGGGGTTTTTGTTCTGCATATCCGCAGTCCAGTCAAGATACCAGTCTGCGGCATTGTTTAAAATATCAAGTGCCTTTTCATTTTTTGCATACATCGCGCTGTGATAAAGTCCCAGCAGAGTTTTGTGCAGGGTGTATTGCGGCGACCAGATATACTCGTTTTTTTCAAGACACTGAAAATATTTTTCGGGAACAGAGCCTATCCATTTTCCGCCGTTCAGTTTCTGACAGCGTTCAAGCTCGTCAATGATAATATCAAGCTTTGCTTTCAGCTCACAGTCGTTATTCTGTGCAATAAGCATGGAAGCGGCAGACAGCCAATGACCGAGGAAATGTCCCCTCAGCTGACAAGTAGGGGATTCCCAGCCAAGGTGCATTTCGGAAATATCCCTGTCGGTGCGTATGCAGGCTTCAAGGTAGAAATTCTGGAGAAGATTTTCGGTTTTCAGCTCCATAAGATACGACCTGTTTAGATCGGCACGCTCCTTGAAAAGTCCCGGCAGAAGATGTGCATTTTCAATATTTATCTGTTTCAGCATAGTATTTACCTCCGAATGATTATCTGCTGAAAATTATTATAGCACACTATTATAAATCTGTAAGTAGACAAAGCAGGTGAAAAGGTGGAAAATTCTTTGATTTGAGAAAAAATTATTCGGAAAACTCAATTTACATACTTTCCCTGAGAATTTTAATGATCTCGTCACGTTCAAGCACCTTGTAGCCGCCTGTCATAATAAGGGTGCTGTCTGCAATGCCCTCTATCATATCCTCGGTAACGCCAAGGTCGGATATGTTCATCACAAGACCTATCTCACGCATGTATTTTTCCATTTCCGCAAGTCCCTCGGAAGCAATTTGCTCCTTTGACTTGCCTGTGGGGTCAATGTCCCATACGTTTTTCGCATATCTTACGAATTTGTCAAGACCGTAGGGCATTATGTAACGATAATAAGGCAGAGAAACCGCAGAGAGTGTCATTCCGTGAGTTGCGTCTGTGTGAGCGCCTACTGCCTGTCCCAGCATATGCACCTCCCAGTCGGTGGATTTGCCCATTGCAACAAGGGTGTTCAGCGCCCATGTAGCTGTCCACATTATATTGCTTCTCGCTTCGTAATCGGTGGGATTTTTAACTGCAATTTTTGTGCTGTGGATAAGTGAACGAAGCAGTCCCTCCATAATATAATCGGAGGTGTTGTCATCATTACCCGAAAAATACTGCTCTAAAATGTGGGACATTATATCGAAAAAGCCTGCCTTCATCTGATATTCGGGAAGAGTGAAGGTCACCTCGGGATTTAATATGGCAAATTTCGGGAACACATTTTCACCGAAAACGTGACCGATTTTTAGCTTCTGAGCGTGGTTTGTGATGACCGAGCCGCCGTTCATCTCCGAGCCTGTGCCTACCATTGTCAGCACGCAGCCTACGGGAATTATTTTGCAGTCGGGTTCTTCAAATTTGATGAAATATTTATCCCAAGGGTCGCCCTGGCAGTATGCCGAAATTGAAACCGCCTTTGAATAGTCGCATACCGAGCCGCCGCCTACCGCAAGGATAAAATCAACGTTATTATCTCTTGCGATCTTGCTGCCCTCGTACAGCTTCTCAACAGTAGGATTAGGCATAACGCCGCCGTCCTCGATCATCTCCTTGCCGCTGTCAAGGAGTATCTTTACGATCTTATCGTAAAGACCGTTTTTCTTGATGGAACCGCCGCCGTAAACAAGCATTATCTTGTTGTAACCGTTCAAAGCAGAGGATAGATTATCCAGCGAATCCTTGCCAAAATAGAGCTTTGTGGGGTTTGAGTAAACGAAATTTCCTAACATAAATATCACCTTTCCTTATACATTAAGCTCAGCGACCCATTTGCAAAGGTCGTTATCGGACGCACGGTTTATTACCCTGCCGCTTTTCCAATTTGCAGAACATATCTTGTGAAGCACTTCCTCGGTTTTTCCCATGCCGCTTCCGCCCGAGGTCGCAAAGGGGATAACTGTTTTACCCGAGAAATCATAGCTTTCAAGAAACGTGTCAATGATCGTGGGAGCAACATACCACCAAATAGGAAATCCCACGAACACAACATCATAATCCGCCATATTGTCAAGCTTTTCTGCAATTTCGGGACGTGAATCGGGCGAACTCATTTCAATGCTGCTGCGGCTCTTTTTGTTTGTCCAGTCAAGGTCTGCTTTTGAATAAGGCTGTGCAGGCTTTATCTCAAACAGGTCGGCTCCCGATGCCTTTGCCAGCTTTTGGGCAGCCGATTTTGTTACTCCGCTTGCCGAAAAAAATGCAACTAATTTTCTACTCATAACAATACCTCCGATTTAATTTTGTTGTAAAAATATCACCTGAGTATATTATACATTGTCGGGATATATTTTGCAAATGCTTATATTTTATGCCGAATTATGCTTTAAAGGCATATCTGCGCAAGAGAGATGTTGCAAAAGCGAAAAAAGTATGTTATACTGAATAAAATGGAGGCGGATAAAATGGAACTTCGGGTATTAAATTACTTTCTTATGGCGGCAAGAGAGGAAAATATCACTAAAGCGGCGCAGCTTCTGCACGTTACTCAGCCTACGCTGTCACGTCAGCTGATGCAGCTGGAGGACGAGCTTGGAGTAAAGCTGTTCAGGCGGAGCAATCATCGGATAGTGCTGACCGACGAAGGTATGCTCCTCAAACGCAGGGCGCAGGAAATGATAGACCTTGCGGAAAAGACAAGGCTTGATTTTATGAGGTCCGAGCAGCTAAGCGGCGAAATTGCAATAGGAAGCGGCGAGCTTATCAGCTTTTCCTCTCTCACCGAAATAATGTCAGGTTTTCAGCAGAAAAATCCCTTGGTGAAATACAGGATATTCAGCGCAAACGCCGACAGCATAAAGGATAGGCTTGAAAAGGGACTTCTCGATCTGGGACTGCTTTGCGAGCCTGTGGACATAGGAAAATACGAATTTATCCGTATGGCTGTAAAGGAGGAATGGGGCGTTCTTGTTCGCTGTGATGATGAGCTGGCGGGGCGGGAATACGTAACGCCACAGGACCTTATCAACAGACGGCTATTTGTTTCGGAGAGAGCGTTGGTACGGAATGAGTTTTTGGCGTGGTTCGGAAAAAATGCCGACAGCCTTGATATTGCCGCTACATATAATCTTCTGTACAATGTTGCCGTAATGGTACAGCATAAAATGGGGATAGCTCTTTGTATCCGTCTTGAAGCGAAATACGACGGTCTGTGCTTTGTCCCGATGAAGCCACAGCTTAATATAGGCTCTGTTATGGTATGGAAGAAAAATCAGATAGTATCTCCGCTGATAAATGCTTTTATAGATTTTGCGGAGGAATACCTTTTAAGCATATCTAAAGATACAATATAAGTATTTTACATTTCTGATGATCGGATATATAATATAGGCATAGTCAAAACGGCTATGCCTGATTTTTTTGGAGGTGTTTAATATGATAAAACAAACAGCAGGCAGAGATAGTCTGGGAGATTTTGCTCCCGAATTTGCAAGACTTAACGATGATGTTCTGTTCGGAGAAATATGGTCAAGAGAAGATAAGCTGAGCCTTAAATTCAGGAGTATTGTAACGGTTTCTGCGCTTATCGGAAAGGGTATTGTGGATAATTCCCTTGAGTATCACCTTGCTTCTGCAAAAAAGAACGGAGTTACCCGTGATGAAATGGCGGAGATACTGACACATATTGCATTTTATGCAGGCTGGCCCAATGCCTGGGCGGCATTCAAAATGGCAAAAGAGGTATATAAGGACGAACAGGCTGCCGATGAACACGGCGGATTTTTCGGACAGGGCGAGTTCAACTTCGAATATGCGAAATATTTCACAGGAAAATCATACTTAAAGCCGCTGACCGACCCAAAGGAAACGGTGTTTATTGCAAATGTGACCTTTGAGCCCAAATGCCGCAACAACTGGCATATCCACAACGCCGAAAAAGGCGGCGGTCAGATACTTATCTGCGTTGACGGTGAGGGTATATATCAGGAATGGGACAAGCCTGCACGTCATCTTAAAGCAGGCGAGGTTGTCACTATTCCTGCAGGCGTAAAGCATTGGCACGGAGCTGCGGCAAACAGCTGGTTTTCTCATCTTGCGGTTGAAGTTCCCGGAGATAATTCAAAAACCGAATGGCTGGAGCCTGTGGACGAGAATCAGTACAAAAATGCCGGAGAGGTATCGTAATGACCAGAGAAGAAGTGCTGCGCCGATACAAAATTCCTGCTCAGATACTTGATGAATATGAGCCGCAGGGACAGGAGTATGACGACAGCGACATTGAACGAATAAGCACAATAATGACCTTGAGGGACATTGGTTTTGAGCGAGAGGATATCAAGGTGTATATGCTTTTAGAACAGACAGGAGTATCGACTGTAAAGGAACGCCTTAAGATCCTTGAAGTTAAACGCAGCGCCATACTTGAGGAAATGCATAAAAAGGAAAAGAAGCTTGAATGTCTGGATTATCTTAGGTATAAGCTAAAAAAATCAAAGGAGTGATCACTATGAAAAAGATATTTAATTTCATATTTGCTGCAATTGCTGCGGTATCAATGACCGCCTGTGCAAATAATGAAGCGCCGTCCGGAGCGAATATACCGACAAGTGAAAATTTTGCTGTATCGCTGTCAGAAAGCACAAAATCGACCGAAGAAACAGTGCCCGAAACAGAAAGTGCTGTCATATCCGAAGAAACCGCAGCGGAAACGACCGAAGATACACAGGAGGACGAAAGCAATGCTGCATTGATCGTTTATTTCTCTTGGTCGGGTAATACGGAAGCCGTTGCAAACGAGATAGCTGCTCAGACTGGTGCGGACATTTTTGAGCTTATACCCGAAACGCCATATACCGACGATTATGACGAGCTGCTGGATATTGCGCAAAATGAACAAAGCAGCGGAGCACGTCCTCTAATATCGGGCAGTGTTGACCTATCGGATCATGACACGATCTTTATCGGTTATCCCAACTGGTGGGCTGATATGCCTATGATAGTATATACCTTCTTTGATGAATACGACCTGTCGGGCAAAACTATTGCTCCCTTCTGCACCAGCGGAGGCAGCGGTTTTTCGGGAACTCTGCGCACCATAGCAGAGCTTGAACCCGATGCAGAAATAACCGAGGGGCTGCATATCAGCAGTTCGTCTGCCGGAAACTCATCAGATGATGTTTCAAAGTGGCTGTCGGAAACGGGACTTTTGAACTGAGGCGGCGTGCAGTATGAGAAAGCTTATCTCAGTAGGCTCATATTGGGGCTTTGCCCTGATGAGCCTGCATTTAGGACTTCACAGCGAGTTTTTCACAATGATAGTAAAAAAGAAGTCGGAGCATTATCCGTTAAAATACATACTGACCGTTATTACAGCATTGACAGCTCTGTATGGAGCAGTGGTTTTTATCAAACGTCATTTTCTCACATATATGTTCTTGCGCTCGGAATTTGTTTTCCTTGATTATAACGAATCGGCAGTATTATTTTATGCTGACCACATTGCACTAATGGTGTTATTTGTTTACATCGGTTATCTGATTTCGGGTGCTTTCAAACATTCTGCTGAGAGATTGGAACGAAAAGCAGAGAATGACTAATTGTTGCACGCCCCTTTTGTTGTTTTTATAAAAATGCCCACATCAACCCGTCGTACTTCTACGGAAAATAACAGGCGTGATAACCTTATGGACAGGCGCTTCAAGAAGTGTCGGCTTCCGCTTTTTTCTCTCGTTTATCTGCATCATCAGCAGCTCCATTGCTTCATTTGCCATTGCATCTATCTGCTGACCGACTGTGCTTATGGGGACAACAGCCTCCCTTGAAATAGAAGAATTGTCAAATCCCACTATCTTATAATCTTCGGGCAGCCTGCCGTATTTTCTGATAATTGCATTAAGAAGTATATTTGCGTGGGTGTCGTTTGACATAAAAATACCCTTGCATTTTCCGCTGTATTTTTTATCTATATTTTCAACCAAACCTTCAATAACAGCGGAGGTCGCGGAGTAGCTGTTTCCCATATCCGTCAGAATAAGCTCGTGGGGGATATTCTGTTCCTTGCATATATCGCAGAAGCCTGTTATTCTGCCATAAGCGGGGACGTCCTTTGAAACGTCCGAATTTATATGGATAAGCACATCACATCCGCTTTTTACAAGCAGACCCGCTGCCTGCACACCGCCCATATAGTTGTCCGTGTTTACGCTGCAAACATACTTGTCCTCACGTTCTACAGTTACTATCGGCACATTATAGGTCGCAAGCTCCTCCGAGGGAATGGTGTGGCTGAGAATTATCATTCCTTCAATTTTGTAGGCAAGCAGCTCCGCAATGTATTTCCGCTCGGTGTCCTTGTTTTCGTTGCCTGCAAAGACGAGAAATTTATAGCCGTATTTATCGTATGTGGCAAGTATTTTATCCAGCATTTCCGAATAATAATGCAAAAACAGATTAGGCACGATAATGCCGATAAACTCGGTCTTTCCGTTTGCAAGAATACGGGCGACCTTGTTTTCCTTGTAATCAAGGGCAACAAGAGCATTGGCTATCTTCTGCTGATTTTCAAGGGTCAGCGAGTCGGGGTCGTTGAAATATCTTGATATTGTAGTCTTTGAAAATCCCGTATATTCTGCTATATCATTAAAAGTCACATTCTTTTTCATACAAAAGCCTCCTTGATATTATCATATCACAAAAATCCCGTAATTTCAATAGTGTAACCGGTAAAGTAACCGGTTTTGTGAAATGCGTACAAAACAGAAAAATATATTTGAACATTTTTAATGAAGATGAAAAAAAGCTATTGACATATTGGGATATTCGGGTTATACTGTAAACACAAAGTAACCGGTTACTTTACCGGTTACGAAAACGAGATATACTAATTCTAAACCGTTCTATAGACAAGGACGGCAGATAGAATTTTGTCAATCAAGGAAAGCGACCGCAGCAATGCTTGATGCCTTGCAAGGGAGCTTGACGCAGAGTGACGAAATTATAGCTGTCGTATCTGTCTATAGGTTGGTTTAGAATTAGTATTAAATGACGAAAGGAGCAGGAGTATGAAGAAAGCAATATTAGCGGGGATTTCCGCATTGCTGCTTGCAGGGTGCCTTTCGGGCTGCGGCAAAAGCGAAATTCAGCCCGGAGATGTCACAGGCTTTGACGAGGGCGAGATACTTGTAAGCATGTGGGTGCATACGATCGAGGATACTCCCGAAGGCGAGGCATATAAAAAATCAGTCCAGAGCTTTAACGAAAATTTCAACGGAAAGTATTTCGCAAACGTGGAGTTTATCCCGAGAAATGACAGCGGCGGAGGTTATTCCGATAAGATAAACGCTTCCGTTATGTCGGGCGATCTTCCCGATGTTATCACAGTGGACGGTCCCAACGTTTCCGCATACGCCGCAAACGGAATTATTCAGCCCCTTTCGGAGCTTTCCGAAGATGAGAAAAGCCGCTATCTTGATTCCATAATCGAGCAGGGAACGGTAAACGGCAAACTCTATGCTTTGGGCGCTATGGAATCAAGCGTGGGACTGTATTACAACAAAGCAATTCTTGCCGAAGCAGGAATTGAAATACCCACACCTGATGATCCTTGGACGTGGACGGAATTTTCCGAGATACTTGAAAAGCTGAAGCCGATCATGGCAGAGAAAAACGGCTATCCTCTTGATATGACCTTCCCTGTTGGTGAGGCAAGCATTTACTATTACGCTCCCTTTGTATGGTCGGGCGGCACAGACCTTGTAAGTGACAGCGGACTTGAGGTAAGCGGTTACTTTAATTCCGAGCCTGTTGCAAATGCGATGCAGTATTTCCGCAGCATGGTCGAAAACAAATTTATGTCTGCCGCACCAATTGAAAAACTTTTTGAAAGCGGCAGAGCGGCATTCAAATTCGACGGTGCGTGGGAGGTAAATACAATTTATCAGAGTTATCCCGACATTGACCTTGGCGTTGCACCTTATGTTGTAAGCGACAGTTGGGACGGCGGAAGATACACTCCCACAGGCTCATGGGCATATGCGGCAACCTCAAAGGCGAAGAACATCGAAGCTGCCACAGAGCTTGTAAAGTGGATGAGCAATGAGGAAAGCGGACTTCTTCTCTACGAGCTTACAAAGAGCCTGCCCTCGACTTATGGAGCATACGACAAGATAGACGTTTTCACCGAGGACGAGAATTACCGTCATCTTTATGAGCAGCTCAGAGATTACGGACACCCCCGTCCCAAGACACCTGTTTATCCGCAGGTGAGCACCTCTTTCCAGCAGGCACTTGAGGGCATTGCGCTCAGCGGCAAGGACGCACAGAGCGAACTGGATAAATCTACAGAAAGGATAAACGCTAAGCTGGAGCGTTATAAACGAGAAAATGAAAACCAATAAGATAAATTCAATAATGGGTATGGCGTTTTTCGGTCCTGCACTTGTTTTGCTGACGCTGTTTCTGTTCCTGCCCATGCTTTTAACGGTGATATTCAGCTTTACAGATTTCTTTGCACTTAACCCCGATCTTACACATTTTGTGGGACTGAAGAATTATTCGGACATCTTCAAAGACGAGCTTTTCACAACGGCATTCTTCAACACGGTCAAATTCGTTCTGATAATCGTTCCTGCACAGACCCTTGGCGCACTTGGACTTGCACTTCTTATCAACAAGGCGACCGTCTGCAAGAAATATTTCAAGGTAGCGTTTTTCATTCCCGTTGTAATGTCCCTTGCGGTAGTTTCAAATCTCTGGATGCAGATATACAGCCCCGAGGGAATACTGAACACAATGCTTGCACAGATAGGCATTGAAGCACAGCCCTTTATTTACAGCGCAGAACAGGCACTCCCGTCAATCGCAATAATGAGCGTATGGCAGGGCGTAGGCTATCAGATGATAATCTTTTTAGGCGGCTTGCAGGCAATAAATCCTGCTTTGTATGAAGCTGCGGAAATGGATCACGCAAGTGCTTGGCAGCAGTTCAAGGACATCACCTTACCCGAACTTAAACCCCTTTGCGTTTTCGTTTTCATCACCGTTACAATAGGTGCATTCCGAATGATAGTGCAGCCTATGGTAATGACGGGCGGCGGTCCTTCACATTCCACATACACCCTTGTTTACGACATTTACGAAACGGGTACGGTAAACTGGGAGATAGGACTTGCTTCGGCAATGGCTGTTATCTTTGTGATTTTTGTTATCATTCTAACGATTATCCAATCCGTTCTGACAAAGGATAAGGAGGCGAAGAGCAATGCGAAAAAATAGTATCCCGAGAATAATTCTCACAGTAGTTTTGTTTGTAATGTCCCTGTTCTTCCTTTTTCCCATAATATGGATGCTTGCAAATTCCTTCAAAACTGACGCATCAATTACGGCGGATATGAACTCTTTGAGAGCCTTTATTCCTCCTGCGCTGAACGGCAGCTTTTTTGAAAATTATGTTACCGTTATAAAGAACACCGATTTTATCCGATATATGCTCAACACCCTGTTCTATGCGGCGATACTTATTGTTGCAGGCGTTATTGTAAACGGACTTGCAGGCTATGCTCTTGCAAAGATAAAATTCCCGTTCAGGGAACGCTGGGTGCTTATCATTATGATGCTGATGATAGTCCCCTCGGAAACCATTATCACAATAAACTTCCTGTTTGTTGCAAAGATGGGACTGCTCAATACGGTTTTCGGCTACATACTTCCTATGATAGTAAACCCCTTTAATATCTTCCTGTTCCGTCAGGTGTTTGTAAGCCTGCCAGATGATGTGTGGGAGGCTGCGCAGCTTGACTATTGCAGTCCCGTGAAATACTTCTTTACAATGGTGCTGCCAATGTCAAAAACAGTCGTGGCAACGGTAAGCGTATTCACATTCCTCGGTGTATGGAATGACTACCTCTGGCCCTCGCTGGTATTCACATCAAGCGACCTTTTAACGGCGCAGATAGGTCTTAACTCCATCACATCAAACGACAACACAACAATGGGACAGACTCTTGCAGTTATCACAATGATAACTATCCCCGTTATCATCATTTACGCTCTTTTCTCCAAGCAGATCGTCGAGGGCGTTGTATCAACAGGTTCCAAGGAGGGCTAAAATATGAGCTTTATTGAATTTAAAAATATTGAAAAGCAGTACCCCGGCGCCGACAAAAAATCCGTTACCGATTTTAACCTTGAAATAAACGAGGGCGAGTTTATCGCATTTGTAGGACCCTCGGGCTGCGGAAAATCCACCACGCTCCGTATGATAGCAGGCTTTGAGGATATTACGGGCGGCGAGCTTTACATAGACGGAAAGAAAGTGAATGACGTTCTTCCCCGTGACAGAGGAATCGCAATGGTATTCCAGAACTACGCACTTTATCCTCATATGACCGTTGAGAAAAACATCTCCTACGGTCTGAAAAATATGAAAGTCCCTGCCGATGAGATAAAGCGCAAGACCGACTGGGCGATAAACATTCTCGGGCTTGAAGAATACCGCAGCAGAAAGCCGAAAAATCTTTCGGGCGGTCAGCGTCAGAGAGTTGCGCTTGGCAGAGCTATCGTTAAAAACCAAAAGGTTTTCCTTATGGACGAGCCGCTTTCAAATCTTGACGCAAAGCTCAGAGTTAGTATGCGAAACGAGATAAGCAAGCTGCACCGTGAGCTTGGCAGCACCACCATTTACGTTACTCACGATCAGGTTGAGGCTATGACAATGGCAGACCGTATCGTTATAATGAGAAACGGCGTTATTCAGCAGGTGGGCAAGCCTATGGAGCTGTACGAACACCCCGCAAATAAGTTTGTTGCAGGCTTTATCGGTTCTCCTCAGATGAATTTTTATAATGTTACTCTCGTTGGCGATAAGGTGCTGTTTTCGGGCGGCGAAACTATGACCGTTCCTGCTTCCGTACTGTCAAAGCTGGACGGCAAAGACGGCGATATGATAATGGGAATCAGAGGAGAGGACATCAAGCTTGACCCACAGAGCATATCCGTATATGAAGCTGACAAAAAGAGTGCTGTTGTGGAGAATGCCGAGGTAATGGGAAATGAGAATAATCTGTATTTCACATTCGGCGGCAGTCAGACCATTGCAAGGGTATCAAAGTATGAGATCAGCGGAATCGGTGACAAAATAGATTTTGTTTTCAACCCGTCAAGAGTACATTTCTTTGACAAGAATACGGAGGTTTGCTATGTCTGATATTATTCGTCTTAAAGCCCCAAAAGGCTGGATAAACGATCCCAATGGATTTATATATTACAAGGGCGAGTATCACCTTTTCTATCAGCATTTTCCCTATGCACCGCAGTGGGGAAGAATGCACTGGGGACACGCCGTAAGCACCAACCTTGTACACTGGGAGCATAAGGATATTGCACTTTATCCCACAAAGAAAAATGACCGCAGCGGCTGCTTTTCGGGCAGCGCTGTTGAGCATAAGGGCAGGCTCCATATCTTCTACACAGGCGTTGATTACACCCAGGAAAACCCCGAAAATGTAAACGCTTGTCTTAATGATGAATTTACCGCTGCACAGCTTTCCATTACCTCCGAAAACGGCTATGATTTTGATAATATTAACGACAAATTCACCGTTATTCCTCCTATTGAGGATAAAAATATCGGCTGTAAAAATCATACTCGTGACCCCAAAGTATGGCGCGGAAAAGATGCGTGGTATTTGGTTCTGGGCAGCACCGTAAATAAAAAAGGACGTCTGCTTTTCTACAAAAGCACCGACCTTGTGAACTGGGAATATCTGAACTTTTCCGAGAAAGACGGAATGGGCTGGATGTGGGAATGTCCCGATTATTTTGAAACGGACGGAAAGGGCGTTGTCGTATTCTCACCAATGGGATTTTTAAAGGATGAAAAGCCTTATGACGCAGTGGCAATATGCGCTCTTGCCGACTTCAACGAGGAAACGGGAGAAATGCACATTGCCGACAGTTGGCAGCTGCTTGACTGCGGCGAGGATTTGTATGCACCCCAGAGCAGTACCGACAAGGACGGACAGCGTGTAATTATTGCATGGGCAAGAATGCCCGAGCCTTTTGAGAAAAACAGAAGCGGAATATTCTGTATCCCGAGGGTAGTTGAGGTGAAAAACGGACATATTTATTTCCGTCCCCACCCTAATGCAGCTGAACTGTTTACAAGGAAAATCTCCTCTCCGAATGAAGCAGGGGAGGGCGGTTACAAGCTCAGCCTTGATATGAAAAACGGCGAGGAAATAAGCATAGGTGGATATAAGCTTTCAAGGAATAATAACCGTATCACCGCCGACCGTTCCAATGTTTTTGCGGGGCATAACGAGATAAAATGCGTCTTTGAAACCCCCGAAATAAAAGAGGGAAATCATCTTGATATTTATGTTGATAAAAACCTTATTGAAGTGTACATCAACAACGGCGAGTATGTGCTGACAAATACGGTTTACGGCTTGTCCGATGATATTTCCGCAGGAAATTATGAGATGTACGCCGTTTCGGAATGAGGTGTTTTGAATGAAAAAGTATGATGTAGTTGCCCTTGGTGAGCTGCTTATTGATTTTACCGAAAACGGCATAAGTTCACAGGGCAATCCCATATTCGAAGCCAACCCCGGCGGTGCGCCCTGCAATGTTCTTGCAATGCTGCAAAAGCTTGGAAAGAAAACCGCATTTATCGGCAAGGTGGGTAACGATATTTTCGGCAGACAGCTTACCGAGGTCGTAAAATCAGCCGGAATTGACGTTACAAACCTTGTGACGGACAGCAAAGTTCCCACTACTCTTGCTTTTGTTCACACACTTGCAGGCGGTGACAGAGAGTTCAGCTTTATCCGTGACCCGGGTGCAGATATGATGCTCGGAAAAGAGGAGATCAATGCCGATATAGTAAAATCCGCAAAAATATTCCACTTCGGCACTCTTTCATCGACACACGAGGGTGTGCGTGAAGCTACACGATATGGTGTAGATATTGCAAAGGAAAGCGGTGCGCTTATTTCCTTTGACCCAAATCTCCGTCCGCCCTTGTGGAACTCCCTTGAAGATGCAAGGCGTGAGATAGAATACGGTCTTGAAAAATGCGATATTCTGAAAATCTCCGATAATGAAATTGAATTTATGACGGGACTAACCGATTATGATAAGGCTGTAAGGGGACTTATGGAAAAGTACCATATAAAGCTTGCCTTTGCAACACTCGGCAAAAACGGCAGCCGTGCATATTACGGGGACATCAAGGCAGAGTGTGGAGTGTTCAAGGTTGATACCATTGAAACCACTGGCGCAGGAGATACCTTCTGCGGAAGTGCATTAAATTATATCCTTGAACACGATATAAACCGTCTTACGGAGAATGACCTGAGCGAGCTTCTTACCTTTGCGAACGCAGCGGCAGCCATTATCACAACACGCAGAGGGGCATTGAAGGTAATGCCCGAAAAGGAAGAAATACTTGAACTTATATCAAAAATGTAATTGTCAGGCTTGATACAGTGAGTAATCTGAAAAATCTTTTCACCTCATTTTATTAAGATAGAGGAGTACGTTTTGCCGGCAGGTTTGGAGTAAAAAACACAGCACCCGCATAGAGTGCTGTGTAAGAAAACAGGGGATAATTTTCATTCTGAAAAAAGCGAAACAGCAATTTCAAGTGCATCGCCCTTGCTGCATTCTGTGTCGGGTATGACGTAATCTCCGGCGTCAGCAATTGCACGGCTGAACTTTTTTGTAGATACGCTCATAATAAGACCTGAATTTTTAAGACTGAATGTTGCAATATCTCCGTAGCCGTTGGCGGAATTACCCGGTATCTCTCCGACTATTGTTCCGAGAGAATTGTCTTTGATGTAGAGTGCAAAAAGCATTGCCGAACTGAATGACTCTGTGGAAGTGAGTATTGTGACATCTCCGGCAAATACGGGAGTTCGTTTATCTGTTTTCCATTCGGATGTATTGCTTTTTAATGTTAAGAAACCAAGACGCTGTTCATAGGTTAATGTTGTGAAACTGTCTGTTCCGAGATATGAGATAAATTCCCAGGCTACCTGATCCGAGCCGCCGCCGTTTCTTCTTAGATCAACGATAACGTGCTCTATGCCTTTCTGCGATATTTCTGTAAACATATTTTTCAGAGCTTCACAGTATTCATTATTGTAATTACAGCTGTTAAGCGTAAGAAGAGCATAGTTTTCGTCGGGATAGAGCTCGTAGTGTACGAAATTTTCATTACGGTCATAGTAGGCAGCGTTTCGCTCCATATATTCGGCATATGATATGAAATCCCCATCGGTATATTGCCGTTCAACGCGCTCATTCTCGTTTTCATATGTCAGCGTAACATCGGTGCCAAGTCCGAGATATTCAAGTCCTGTGTCTGAAATAAGGTTGCTTCGGAGCTGCTCCAATGCCCAGCTTTCGGCTTCATATGAGAACAGCTCCTTGTGAGCATCAAAAAATGACTGTAAGGGTTCTCCGTTTATCTCTGTTATCCGTAAGCTCCTGCCTTTTACCAGTTCCGCATAGTCAACAGGATATCGTTCTTCGGCGGGACACGGTCCCACAGATGTGTGAGCGTCGCCGAGAGTGGAAAGTATACTTTCTATACTTCTTCTGAGCTCAGCGCAGGTCAGCCCGTCAGCAGGGATAGATGAAAGAGCGTTCACGTATGCTGATTCTGCTGCCTGAGGAACAGAATCCTTGAACATCGGGTGAACTTTTTTCAGATGTGCAAATGCTTCTTTTATGTCAGCTTCGGCAGCTTCCTTTGATATGATATCCTTTGCATTCATTGTAGATCCGCTTGAACGGAGTGAAACAGAATTTGCATATGGATTGCAGAAATATCCGAAAACGATCCCAAGGCACAGCAGAGCGGCTGTGACCGATGATCTGATGACGGGGATCTTTTTCTTTTCGGAGGTAACAGCAGCACCTGCAAGACTGAAGACCGATAAAACTGCCGCTGCGATCATTAACTGCACGGGTACATAGAAAAGCAGAGTGGCTGCAGCTGTAAGAAACATTGATATAACTGCAAAAACAGCACCGCATATGGTAAGAATTTTTCTAAGCTTCTTCATAAACATATCCTTTGAAATGTTGAATTTTTTTGTATAAACATTATACTTCATATCATTTATAGAGTCAATATCCGTAAAGATATTTTAATTTGTTTAATCTAATTTTAATGGAAATGGTCTGCCGCCAATGCATTGCGAAACGTACAGAGAAACAGCATATTCTCAATTTGATAAAAAGTTTTATATAAAAAAATGTCGAAAACACTTGACAAATATCAAAACATATGATAAAATACATATAACTCTTTGCACTGCATAAAATCTACAGTACAAACTGAGCAGACCGTGACAGAATGTCATGGAGTCGGGTCACATGGAGTGACAGTGGAATTTTTTCATCCACGGGACAGTAGTTGCTAATACTGATTCGTGGGTGTTTTTTTATGCTTTTTTATAAAAAGCCGTTCTGTAAAACCCCCGCTTATTAAGTGACAATGAGTGATCTTAAAAATACGGAGGTACCCGAAATGGAAAATAACAACACAATAACAAGAAATGCTTCAGAGACCGATTATGAGAAAACAGCAAATAAAGTTTCCTTTGTGACTATTATCGGGAATGTGGCGCTGTCTGTGATAAAGCTTCTGGCGGGAGTATTAGCGCATTCCAATGCCATGATAAGCGATGCTATCCATTCAGCGTCTGATGTGTTCAGTACTTTTGTGGTTATTATCGGAATTAAGCTGGCAGCAAAGGACCCTGACAAAGAGCACCCCTACGGACATGAGCGAATGGAATGTGTGGCGGCAATTGTCCTGGCTGTGGTCCTGTTTATCACAGGTCTTGGGATAGGAGCAGACGCGTTTAAAACTATCCTGAACGGTAATTACAATGAGCTGCAGGTCCCCGGTATCATGGCGCTGATAACGGCGATAGTGTCAATTGTCAGCAAAGAAGCAATGTACTGGTACACAAGGTACTATGCAAAGAAGATAGATTCCGCCGCATTACTTGCAGATGCATGGCATCATCGTTCAGATGCCTTTTCTTCCATAGGAGCTCTGATAGGAATAGGCGGAGCAAGGCTTGGCTTCCCGATAATGGATTCCATTGCCAGTCTGGTTATTTTTGTGTTTATAGTAAAAGCAGCTTTTGACATTTTTAAGGATGCTATGGACAAAATGGTAGATCATTCCTGTGATGAGGAAACAGAAAAGCAGATACATGACTGCATAATGAAGAATGAGAATGTAATGGGAATAGATCTGCTTCAGACACGTATTTTTGGAAATAAGATCTATGTGGACGTGGAAATTCAGGCAGACGCGTCATACACTCTGCAGGAGGCACATGATATTGCAGAGGTCGTACATGACGAGATCGAACGCAATTTCCCGAAGGTCAAGCATATTATGATCCATGTAAATCCTGCAAAGTGAGATACATAGTATTATAACTTCATAAATAATATAGTTTGCAAAAAAATGCCGTCGTATCATTTTTGATACGACAGCATTTTTTTATTCCGAAACCAGCTCTCTGATCTCCACCCTTTTGATTTTTCCCGATGAAAAATATGCAAATGTAAAAAAGCACAGGCAGATCAACAGAACGGGAACCGCAGCCGTAAAAGCGGTGATCTTTGAGTCAAAGCAGGAAATGCCGATGTTTTTTAACAGCAGGCTGAGCAGTCTGTCCGAAAACATTAACGAAAGAGCTGTTCCTATCGCTCCGCCGATCACCGAAATTATCAGAAACCGCAGGGCAAAGCACAGCTGCAGTCTGCCCGAGGTAAAGCCCAGAGCCTTGTAAATTCCCGAATCACGCCTTTCTCTCAGGAATGCCTTTGAGCAGACCATATGCACCGCCACAAGTGCAAATACAGCCGATACCGAGTAGATAACGCCTGTTATAACGTTCATAAGCGTATCTATCAGCCCCGTCATACTGTCGGAATAGCCGTCCTGCTCGGTCAGCTCTGCTTCAAGGATATCCCCATAGGTCTCGTTGAGCATTTTTACCGTGCTGTCCGCAAGGCTGTCATCGGAAAGGGTGATGTGCATAATATCGGGAGTGATATCATACAGCTGCGAAGCCGCTTCAAAGCTCATAGTAAAGCATCTTCCAAGGTCCTGTACCGACTGGTAGATCCCCGTTATCATATATTCGGCGCTGCCGCCGCCGCAGCTGACAGTCACCTTGTCGCCGACTCTTTTTCCAATTTCCTCCGAGACGTTTTCCGTTATCATCAGTTCGTTGTCATATACGGGCGCTCTGCCCTTCAGAACATTTTTCAGAATATCGGGTCTGCTGTATACCGTGCAGCACATTTCCGTTTCGTCAATGGTCATATATGTTGTACTTGAAAAAACAACAGAAACATTTTCGTCAATTTCCTTGATGCCGGCTTCGGTTCCGGACATATCCGAAAGCTCAAAATGATTGTTGGGCTTTGCCTGCGCCTGACCGTTCAGTGCGCCTAAGGCTTCTATCATACTGTTTGCCGACATTCCGCCCGCAAGTATTGATATGGTCGCCATAAAGAAGATCAGGAGCGCTGCTATAAGCGCAGTTCCGATATATGCTTTCGGGTGGGAGGTTATCTGACGCAGCGCAATGAAAAATGACAGAGGCTTTTTTTTGATCGGAATGTTTGCGGGGCTGTCAAAGTATATCTCCTCCGCGCCTCCGGATATCGCTCTTACGGGAGATATCCTGCCGATCTTTTTTGAAGCGATAATAATATAGACCGTGCAGATAAGTATGATCCCCAATGTAACGAGCAGACATTTTCCCACAGAAATATTTGTGGATACCATTATTCCCGTAATAGGCTGAAACAGCTTTCCGAGGATTTTTGTAAGCGGGAACGAAGACGCTATTCCGATAACGCCGCCTATGGCAAGAGCGCAGAAATACTGTATAATATAGATAAGTCTTATCCTGTTCTCGGTAAAGCCCTGTGCCTTTAAAATACCGAGGCTCACATATTCGGTTTCAATGGTGGTAACGATGCTGTGATTTATGGCTATCATTACTATCACCACCAGCAGGATAACAAATACGTAAAGCATTTTTGTGCCCGTATCGGTAAATATAGTTGTTATCTCATCGCTGCTTTCCCTTGACTGAGTAAAGAGAGATATGTCAACTATCAGACATTCACGGTTAAGCTCCTTTTTTAATTCCGTTATGGAAAGCACGCTGTTTTCGGCTTGGAAAATATGTATTATCCTGCATGGGAAAAGCAGGCTCAACGCAGCGTTTTCATCGTCCGTATCCTCGGAATACAGTCGCTCAAAATCCCTGTCGGATATAAACAGCTGTTTTATCCCGATAGACATTGAGCCAAAGGCGGGGTCCTCCACAAAGCCCTTGACCGCAAATATTTTTTCGCCGTTTTTGGTTGTCACCGTTATTTCCGAACCGATCTCACACCCGTAAACTGTTTTCATCGCTGCAGGTACATATACCTCTCCCTCGGACAGAGCTTCGGGTGCAGCTTCAAATTCCATGAGATTTGCATCATAAACAGGCAGTGAGTTTTCCCATTTCAGAAGGAAATACGGAGAATTGCCACGTCGGTCTCCTATTTTATATGACAAAACAGCCAATGCCCTTTCGTCACGTATCCGCTCCGTATTTTCATTTTCCGAAAGGGCATTAAGAATATTGTCGTCAAGCTCGCTTTCGGCAACGAATGCCGCAAGATCTCCCGTATCGGCAGCTTTGTGTGCGCGTTCAATTCCGTCCGACACGTTATCATTGTTGCTTACCGTCACGGAAAAGGACAGGGTGATTATCATCATAAGCAGGATAACGCTTATAAATGCGCCTTTTTTGTGGCGGATATTAGCTCTAAGCAATGTAAGAATTTCCATATCCCCACCTCACCATTCCATTGAGTTCAGCCATGCGCTGACCTGGGTCTCGCGGCTCTTTTCCTCGTCCGCGGAGTAGGGGGGGAGGGTAAGCTCGCCGATGATATTTCCGTCAGCGATATAGAGGATACGCGTGGCTCTGAGGGCGGCTCTCATATCATGTGTTACCATTAAAATGCTTTGCCCCGACCTGTTAAGCTCCGTGAGAAGATTTAAAACCTCCGTTGTATTTCTGCGGTTGAGCGCACCAGTCGGCTCGTCTGCAAAAAGCAGCTTAGGCTCGTTTATTACCGCTCTTGCAATGGCACACCTCTGCTGTTCGCCGCCTGAGACCTGCGACGGAAGGTGAGCCTTTATATGGGAAATGCCCATCTGTTCCAGCAGCTTTTCGGTACGCTCCTTTACCTGTGAGGCTGATTTTTTCTTGTTCAGATACCCGGGAACTGCAATGTTTTCGAACAGTGACAGATTGCTTACAAGGTGCATCTGCTGAAAGATAAATCCGAAATCGGTGTGCCGAAGCGCCGCAAGCCCCTTTTCATTCAATTTCACCAGGTCCTTCCCGCCGTAAATGACCTGTCCTGCGGTGGCTCTGTCCATACCGCTGAGAGCGTACAGAAGCGTAGATTTGCCCGAGCCCGAAGCGCCCATTATTACCGTAAAATCTCCCTCGTAAAGCTCCATATCCACATGAGATAAAATATGTATCTGACCGCCGTTATGGGCGAAGCTTTTGCAAAGTCCTTTTGCCGATAAGATCGTATTTTTCATATATCCGTTCCTTTCATTTGATGATAATACCATTCTACCGCAAAAGTTATTAAGAAGTAATTAAGAACCTGTCTTCACAAGCATATACGCACGTCTTTTCGGCAAATTTTGCCTAAGACTGCGTTAAAAATCCTTGCCGGGCGGCAAGCCCGCCTGCGGATTTTTGCCTTGTCTTAGACAAAATTATGCTCGAAAATCCGCACACATTTCTTGTGAAGACAGGTTCTAAGAACCCTGCCGAATTATGGGCAGGCTTACTGTTGCTTCAAGCCCGTCATTGTGATTTTGCAAAAGGATATTGCCGTTTTGCTGCTCTGTGATATATTTTACGATGTAAAGCCCAAGACCCGAGCCCTGCTCATTCCCGCAGTTCTTTCCGCGGTAGAATTTACCGAAAATAAAGGGCATATCCTCATCGGGAATACCCTTGCCATGATCGCGGAAATGTATCAGAACATTGCCTTCCGACTGTGTGATAAAAATATCTATGTCCGTTTTTGCATATTTGCGAGCGTTATTGATGAGATTTTCCGTTATCTGCATAAGTCTGTTCTTATCTGCCGATACGGCTGCGGTAAAATCGGGCTTTCGGAAATGCACATCGTTATGCTCCGCCGCAATTTCATTTACTGCATTTTCAATAAATCCGCAAAGCTCGAAGGTCTCGGGAATGATTTTAAGCTTGTCCATATCGGAAAGCGAATGTAAAAAAAGGTCGTTTGTAAGGCGCGATACCTCGTCGCATTTTTTCATTATCACCCCAAGATATTTCCTGCGCTTTTCGGGAGTGCCGTCAAGATTTGCTTCAAGTCCCTCCGCATATGCGCGGATAGAGGCAATGGGAGTTTTTATGTCATGCGAAAGAGTCGCAATGACCGTTTTGTTATTCTCAACAGCTTCACGCTCACAGGAACGGGCTTTGGTTATCTCGCGGCGCATACTGTCAAATGCCCAGGTAAATTCTCCGAAATAGTTTGAGCGTTCGTATTCAAGAGGAATATCAAAATTTCCCTGAGAAATTTTTTCTGCAAAACTTTTCAGCTTGTCAAAGGGACGCAGGACCGCAAAATACACATAGCCGAATATTACCCCACAAAATACGATACAGATACCGCACATAACAAAGATACCGCCGCTCACATCGGGAGCTGTCGGCACAGAGCGGATGCTTTCCGAAAGCTCCTCGGTTTTTTCGGACAATTTTTCATATTCGCCCATCTTTGCAAGCTGCTTGATCTCATTAACAGCAACAAGCTGCTCGGCTTTGTTATCCCGGATATCCGACTGCTTCTGAGAAAAATAAAGTATGCCCGCAGCTATGATCATCAGCGCCGAAAATAAGGCTGTTACAGAGATAAGCTTTCTTTTCATTCCTTCACCTCCAGCATATAGCCGACCTTATAGACAGTTTTTATAAACTGCGGTTCGGCGGGGTCTTCCTCTAATTTTTCTCTGAGCCAGCGGATATGCACTGTCAGTGTGGACGGCTCAACCGTTGAAAAGGCTCCCCACACCTCCGACAGCAGCTTGTCCTTGGGGACAGCTGTATTTATATGCTCGCAGAGATACGCCAGCAGGTCAAATTCACGCAGGGACAGGGATACGCTTTCGCCGCTCCTGTCAACGGTCCTGGCAGTAATGTTCACCCTTACATTTCCGAATTTCACGATTTTTTCTTCCGATGAAAAGCCGTAGGTGCGGCGGATAAGGGCATTTACTCTGGAAAGAAGCTCCTTCATGGAATAGGGCTTTGGAAGAAAATCATCTCCGCCGATGTCAAATCCCGTTATCCGGTCGGTCTCGCTTGTTCTGGCGCTTGCGAATATGACGGGGACCGTTGATGCTCTGCGAAGCTCTTTGCAAAGCTCAAAGCCAGTTGTATCGGGAAGATTTATGTCAAGCAGTATAAGATGATATGTATTTACCGATAAAAGCTCAAAGGCTTTTTCGCTGTCCGGGGCACAGATCACGCTATAGCCGTAGCTGTCCAGCATTTCGGATATGATAAAGGACAGGTCCTCGTCATCGTCTATGATAAGTATTTGTTTACGGGACATATTCATGATCCTTTCTATGGATTTTTGGAAATTATTGACAGCACAGCCTATATTTCATAAACTGATATATTGGTGAATTTATTATAACACAGCGACCTCAAAAAAGCAATAATATGATTTTTTATTATGTATCATACGCCTCAAAAAGAATGACACCTGCAATGATCGGGCAAATTTTTCAAAAAGCTCTTGAAGAATATTACCGGATATGTTATAATATGTGGTAATAACAGAAAAGGAGCGATGTTATGCCCATATACGAATCAGGCGAGGACTACCTTGAAACGATACTTCTGCTCCACGAAAAAACAGGCTTTGTCCGTTCGGTGGATATTGCCTGCGAGCTGAATTATTCAAAGCCAAGCATAAGCAGAGCGGTAAATATCCTCAAGGAAAGCGGATATATAACCGTTGAGGCGGGCGGTCAGATACTTCTGACGGAGGAAGGCAGAAAAAAAGCGGAGTCAATTTACGAAAGGCACGTTAATATCACCCGTTTTCTTGAGGACGTGCTGAGCGTCAGCCGCGAAAACGCCGAGCACGATGCCTGCAAGATCGAGCATATAATAAGTGAGGAAAGCTATGAAAAGCTGAAGCGGTTCACCGCAGAGTATACCTCGGGAAAGGAAAATAAAAATTTATGAAAAGCAGTGTAATGGATATAATTTTGTCTGTAGCCGTGCTGCTGTCAATGACAGCCTGCGGGGGAGAGAACGATACAGCGGATAACTCTCAGAACAATTCCGCTCCGGCGGAAGAAGCTTCTGCGGCAGTTTCTGCCAATGATTATGAAAAAAAGCGCGTTACCGTTGACGGTACGACCTTCAAGGTTGACGGCAAGGAGCTCTGGATAAACGGAGTAAATACTCCCTGGCAGAACTGGAACGACTTTGGCGGAAATTTTGACGAAAGCTTCTGGGACAGCCATTTTGCCGAGCTTCATGAGGCAGGGGTCAACGCCACAAGAATATGGGTCAACTGCAACGGAATGAGCATAGTCCGCCTTAGATCCGACGGAACTGTTCAGGCAATAGACGAGCAGCACTGGACCGACCTTGACAAGCTTTTTGAGCTTGCGGAAAAGCACGATATCTACATAATGGCGACCCTTCTTTCCTTTGACCATTTCAAGGACGGAAACTCGGGCTGCGATAAATTCAGAACGATGATATCCGATGATACTGCCACACAGTCTTATATCGACTCATACGTTATCCCCTTTGTGGAGAGATACGGAAACAGCCCCAGTCTCTGGAGCATCGACCTTATGAACGAGCCCGACTGGGTCTATGAAAATGCAGAATGCGGCAAGGTGGGCTGGGATAAGCTTTCTAACTTCTTTGCAAAATGCTCCGCCGCCATTCACGAAAATTCCGACGAGCTGGTAACGGTAGGTCTGGGAATGATAAAGTATAACTCGGACAAGTTTGACGGCAACTATGTTTCCGATGAATTTCTAAAATCTCTCGGCGGCGAGAATGCATACCTTGACTTTTACTCCACCCACTATTATTTCTGGCAGAATGCATATATGGGCTATCCTTTTGAGCAGTCTCCCGTTTCCTTCGGACTTGACGGCACAAAGCCCTGTGTCATAGGCGAGGCGGCTGTTAAGAGCGAGAGCGGCAGAACTCCCGAGGAGGACTACGAAAATGCCTACAACAACGGCTGGAATGGCGTTATGGCATGGACTTCAAACGGTGTTGACTCCTGCGGCAGCCTTACCGAGCTTATGCCTGCGGTGACTAAAATGCGGGATATGATAAAGGACAAGATCTTCCCTTTGGGTTATAACTCGTAAGCTGAGGATCACCACAAATTTTCCCGAAATATTGACTTTGAGCGCATGATGTGATATAATCAGATAAGAATTTCCCGAATGTTCGGGAGAAAAAATACGAAAAGTGAGGAAATATGATATGAATATAGTTTGTCTCGACCTTGAGGGCGTTCTCGTTCCCGAGATATGGATCGCATTTGCAGAGGCGAGCGGTATACCCGAGCTGAAAAAGACCACCCGTGACGAGCCTGATTACGATAAGCTTATGAAATGGCGCATCGGTATCCTCAAGGAGCACGGTTTGGGACTCAAGGAAATTCAGGACACCATTGCAAAGATAGACCCCATGCCCGGAGCAAAGGAGTTCTTGGACGAGCTTCGTTCTCTGACTCAGGTCATCATCATCAGCGATACCTTCACACAGTTTGCTTCTCCTCTTATGAAGAAGCTGGGCTGGCCCACTATTTTCTGCAATTCCCTCGAGGTTTCCGAAAGCGGCGAGGTAACAGGCTTTAAAATGCGCTGCGAGCAGTCTAAGCTCACTACCGTAAAGGCTCTTCAGTCCATCGGCTATGACACCATCGCCAGCGGAGACAGCTACAACGACCTGGGTATGATAAAGGCAAGCAAGGCAGGCTTCCTTTTCAAGAGCACAGATAAGATAAAGAACGACAACCCCGAGATGCCCGCATATGAAACCTATGAGGAACTTATGGCGGCTATCAAAAAGGTGCTTGACTGATTTTGGGAATTTGTTTGAAAAAAAACACTTGACAAATCCTAAATTTAGGCTATAATAAAAGTATCGGATATGTTACAAATGCGCTGACGGGGACGGAGCGCCCATAAAAGTCATCAGAGAGCCTGCATTTGGTGCGAGCAGGCGGCTTTAAAGGCAATCTCCCATCACCCCTGAGCTTTGCGGCTGAAAGGCTATGCTTATTAGGCGGCAGCGGGCTTCTCCCGTTACAGAGAACTGCTATTGTTTGATGGCAGACTGAGCGGCGCCGTTTATCGGCGCAATAAGAGTGGTAACGTGGGTACATTTGTCCTCACCTCTTGATAACAAGGGGTGAGGTTTTTTATTTTCCGAAATTCGTGTTATATCGAAATGAAAAGGAGAATGGTTATGCTTACACTTGATATGGTTTACAGTGCGTCCTACAAGCTTAAAGAGGTCATCAGAAAAACGGATATTATCCCTGCCCCCAAGCTTTCGGACAAATGCGACGTTTATCTTAAAACCGAGAATTTGCAGGTAACAGGCTCTTTCAAGGTGAGAGGAGCATATTACAAAATTTCCCAGCTTTCCGACGAAGAAAAGGCAAGGGGAGTTATTGCCTGCAGCGCGGGAAATCACGCTCAGGGAGTGGCTTTGGCTGCGGCTAAAAACGGTATAAAATCTCTTATTTGCCTTCCCGACGCTGCGCCTATCTCGAAGATAGAGGCTACCCGTTCCTATGGTGCGGACATATGTCTTGTGGACGGCGTTTACGATGACGCATACGCAAAGGCTATAAGTCTCAGGGACGAAAAGGGCTACACATTTATCCACCCCTTTGACGACGAGTATGTTATCGCGGGACAGGGAACCATTGGTCTGGAGCTTCTTGAGCAGCTGCCCGAGGCGGACGCAGTTGTAGTTCCCGTGGGCGGCGGCGGACTCATTTCCGGCGTTGCGTTCACTCTCAAAAAGCTCAAGCCCGAGATAAAGGTTTACGGCGTTCAGGCGGCAGGCGCTCCCAGCATGGAGCAGTCCCTCGCACACGGCAAAATTGAGCGCCTTTCCTCCGTTTCCACCATTGCAGACGGCATAAAGGTAATGGAGCCCGGCGTGAACACCTTTGAAATGTGCAGGGAATACGTTGACGGTGTAGTTACAGTTACCGACGACGAGATATCCAGCGCAATTCTTGCTCTTATGGAGCAGCACAAGCTTATTGCCGAGGGGGCGGGCGCCGTTCCCGTGGCGGCTGTTATGTTTGACAAGATACCCGAGATAGAGGGCAAGAAGGTCATATGCCTTGTTTCGGGAGGAAACATTGACGTGACCATTCTCAGCCGTGTTATTGAGAGAGGTCTGCTGAAATCGGGCAGGACCTGTCTGCTGAATATCGAGCTTATCGACAAGCCGGGTCAGCTTAAAGGTGTTTCGGATATTATCGCTTCTCTGAGCGGCAATGTTATTTCCGTTCACCACGAGCGTGCAAACGAGGGTGCGGACATCAACGGCTGCTACCTGAGAATTATCCTTGAAACGAGAAATCACGAGCATATCGCTCAGATAAGAAATGCACTTACGGGTGCAGGATTTAAGCTGGTGTAAGCTATGCCGAACAGATACACGATAATTGATGAAAAAACGTGGAAGCGTGCAATGCACTGTATGGTGTTCAGAAACAGCGTTGAGCCGTGTTTCTGCGTTACCTTCGAGGCTGATATCACAGAGTTTCTGAGAAAAATTAAAGCAAAGGGATATTCCTTTACCCTTTCCATGGTCTATGCGGTCTGCAAATGCGCCAATGAAATTGAAGAGTTCAGATACCGCTTTGCTGACGGCAAGGTAGTGCTTTTTGAAAGCATTGACACGGCTTTTACCTATCTCAACAAGGAAACAGAGCTTTTCAAGGTGGTAAACGTCCCCATGACAGACACTCTTGACGAATACGTTCAGCTTGCAAAAAGGACGGCGAAGGAGCAGCGGGAATATTTTACGGGTCCTCTCGGAAACGATGTTTTCCAGTGTTCTCCCATGCCCTGGATAACATATACCCATATTTCCCACACAAACAGCGGCAAGAAGGATAATGCCACTCCGCTTTTTGACTGGGGAAAATATTATGAGAAAAACGGCAGGATATTTATCCCTGTTTCGGTTCAGGCACACCATTCGTTTGTTGACGGTATCCACATTGGAAAATTTGCGGAAAGACTGCAAAATTATCTCAATGAATATAAATAATTATTTAGGAGGAATTTATCATGTCAGAAAAAATCTACACCAAAAACGCTCCCGACGCTATCGGTCCTTACTCTCAGGCAGTAAAATGCGGAAATCTTCTTTTCACATCGGGTCAGATAGCAATCAATCCCGCAACGGGCAATGTTGAGGCTCAGGGGATAGAAGCCCAGACAAGGCAGATATGCGAAAATCTCAAGGCTGTTCTTGCCGAGGCAGGCTGCACCTTTGAGAATGTGGTAAAGACCACCTGCTTCCTTGACAATATGGACGACTTTGCAGCGTTCAATGCGGTTTACGGCGAGTATTTCACAAGCAAGCCCGCACGTTCCTGCGTGGAGGTGTCAAAGCTTCCCAAGGGCGTTCTTGCAGAGGTAGAGGTCATCGCCGAGCTTTGATAATTACGGCACAGGGAGCGATTTTTCGGTCTCTGTGCCTGTATTTATGCTATTTTGTACATATTTCCGAGGCGCAGAGCGGTATTTTTTTACCTATTACCGACAAATTTTTTTCAAAAGCCCTTGCATTTCAGTGATAAATGTGATATAATAATTACAGTACACCAATAGTTTGAGGCAAAGATCGGAGCAATCCGGTCTTTCTTGTTTGATGGAGGTATGTTTATGGCAGTTAAAAAGGGAGGCAAGGGCGGAAATACGGTGGCGGCTGTGTTTGAGATAGCAAAGCCCATTGCCGACAGTCTCGGGCTCACCATCTGGGACATCACCTACGACAAGGAGGGCGCTCTCAGATATCTCAGGGTCCTTATCGAAAAGCCCGACGGCTTCATTGATATGGACGACTGCGAGGCTATGACGAGACCCCTTTCTGCGGCTCTTGACGAGCGTGACCCTATCGACGAGCAGTATATGCTTGAGGTCGGCTCACCGGGACTGGGCAGGGAGCTTAAAAGGCAGGAGCATTTTGAACGCTTCCTTGAATGTCCGCTGCGCATAAGATATATCCGTGAAAAAGACGGCGTTAAGGAATTTATCGCCGTGCTGACAGCGTATAATAAGGAAAGCGGCAGCATTACCGTTGAGACCGAGCGGGGCACCGAGGAGATAGTATTGTCCGACACCGCATTCGTGAAGCTCTATGACGACGAGGAGCTGCCCGAAGAATTTCTGAGCGATGAATAAGTTAAAAATACAATTTCAGGAGGAATATAAGGAAAATGAATAAGGAATTTTTTGACGCACTTGAATGTCTCGCAGGTGAAAACAACATTCCGCTGGACGCTCTTGTGGAGAAGATCGAACAGGGTATTTTAAAGGCTGTAAGAAAGGAATATCCCGATTGTGACGATTTTCTTGTGGACATTGACCCTGCAGAAAACAAGTTTGACGTATGCGTTATGAGAAATGTTGTTGACGACGAGCCTATCGACCTTAACGAGATAAACATTGAGGAGGCGCGCACCATCGTTCCGGGCTGCGTATGCGGAGACGCTGTTCCCTACAAGCTTGACACCGCAAAGTTCGGCAGAGTTGCCGCTCAGTATGCAAAGCAGTCCATCAGGCACGATGTGAAGGAATTTGAAAAGGAAAAGATAATCGCTCAGTACAAGGACAAGGTACATGAAATAATTTCCGCTACCGTTCAGAAGGTGGAGCCTGCTACAGGCAACGCGATCATGCTTGTTGACAAGAATGAGATATGCCTGTACAAGAATGAGCAGATACCCGGCGAAGTACTTACCGAAGGCGATATTGTCAAAATTTACGTAGTTGGGATCATAAACCCCGACAGAAAGCCCTCCGTCAAGATATCCCGTACTCACAAGGACCTGGTCAAGAGACTTTTTGAGCTTGAGATACCCGAGATATATGACGGCGTGGTGGAAGTTAAGTCCATAGCAAGAGAGGCAGGCTCACGCACAAAGATAGCTGTCTGCTCCAAGGACCCCAATGTTGACTGCGTAGGCGCCTGCATTGGTCCCAGACGCTCCAGAATAAGCAAGATAGTTGAAGAGCTGGGCGGCGAGAAGATAGACATTATCGTTTACGACGAGGACCCTGCGGTATTTATTGCAAAGGCTCTTGCTCCTGCGGACGTTATAAGAGTTGACATTGCCGAGGGCGAGGAGAAGATGTGCACCGTTATCGTGCCCAACAATCAGCTTTCTCTCGCTATCGGAAACAAGGGTCAGAACGCCAAGCTTGCAGCCCGTCTTACAGGCTTCAAGATAGACATCAAGCCCGAAAATCCTGTGGAGTGATCCGCATTGATATATACATCAGATAAAACGAGGTGATATTGTGGCAGGCGTTAAGAAGATACCCATGAGAATGTGTCTCGGCTGCGGCGAGATGAAGCCAAAGAAAGAGCTTATCCGTGCGGTGAAGTCTCCCGAGGGTGAGATATCTCTCGATCTTACGGGAAAGAAGTCCGGAAGAGGAGCGTATGTTTGTCCGAATGCGGAGTGCCTCAGACTTGCGAGAAAGGCAAAACGCTTCGAGAAAAGCTTTGAATGCCGCATATCAGACGAGGTCTACGACAATATGGAGAGAGAGCTGAATGAACGGCAGTAAACAAAAGATATTTGATCTGCTTACGATTTGCAGAAAAGCAGGAAGAATGACAATGGGCTTTGACTCGGTGAAGGAGTCCATCCTGACGGGAAAAGCCAAGCTTGTTCTTCTTGCCTCGGATATTTCCGCAAAGACGGAAAAGGAAGTCAGATTTTTCGCCGATAAAAACTCGGCAGAAGTTCATACCATTCCCGTTACCATTGCCGAAGTAGAGTTCGGTACGGGCAGAAAAGCGGGAGTTATGGGCATATGCGATGAGGGCTTTGCTAAAAAGATAAACGAGCTTTTACGGCAGTAACGTAATATTAGGAGGGTCTTATAGCCTATGAGTACAAAACAGTCACAGACGAAAAATAAAATCAGCGATATAGCCAAGGATCTGAAAATTTCGGGTCAGGAGCTTGCGGAGTTTGTTAGCGCAAAGTTCGGTGCTGCCAAGAAGCCGTCCGCAAGTGTAAGTCAGGAGGAGCTGAATATTATTCTCGAGTATTATTCTCAGAATAATCAGGTAGACAGCTTCGATCCCTATTATGCATCAAGAAACGATAAGCCTGCACAGAAGCCCGCAGAGGAAAAGAAGCCTGCTGCCGAGAAAAAGCCTGCTGCAAAGAAGGCTGAGCCGAAGCAGGCTCAGAAGTCAGATGCTGCCGAAAAGGGCGCAAAGCAGGAAACTGCAAAGGCTCCCGCGCCTGCAAAGGAGAATAAAAAGCCTGAGGCTCAGAAGCAGGAAGCTCCCAAGGCCGCTCCCAAGGCTGAAAACAAGCCTCAGCAGACTGCTCCTATCCGCAAGGATACTCAGAAATCCGCTGTCGAGAAATTTGAGAGCCAGATACAGAAAACCAACGAGCAGAAGAAAAATCAGGCTGCCAAGGCTTCCGAAAAGAAGCAGGAAAGCAAGCCCGCGGACAACAAGTCCACAAAGACAAAGCTTGACGGCAATTTCTCCGCAGAAAGCGTAAAGGTGGAGCAGAAGACACGTACCGTTGACACAAGAGGAAGCTATGTTGATATCGACAAGTACAACGAAAAGTACGAGAATATTGCTCCTCTGAACGGCGGCGGAAGCGGCAGACACGGCAAGGATAACTTCTCAAAGAAGCAGAAGCTCACCCAGAAGTCCGCTCAGAGAAACAAGCAGCAGTATTCCAGCAAAAAGGAGACTGAGGCAGAAAAGCTCCGCAGACTTGAGCTTGAGCGTGCAAGAAAGCAGCAGCTCAAAGTCCTTATCCCCGATGAGATCGTGGTTTCCGAGCTGGCTTCACGTCTTAAAGTCACCGCTACCGAGGTCATCAAGAAGCTTATGGGTCTCGGTGAGATGTGCACCATAAATCAGGTCATCGACTTTGACACCGCTTCTCTCGTTGCAGAAGAGCTGGGCGCAAAGGTGGAGAAGGAAGTTATCATCACCATTGAGGAGAGACTTATCGATGACAGCGACGATGACGGCGAGGGTGTTGAAAGAGCACCTGTTGTAGTTGTTATGGGTCACGTTGACCATGGTAAGACATCTCTTCTCGACAGGATAAGAAACGCAAATGTTACCGCCTCCGAGGCAGGCGGAATTACCCAGCACATCGGCGCATACCGTGTCAACTGCAAGGGCAAGGAGATCACCTTCCTGGATACTCCCGGTCACGAAGCCTTCACATCGATGCGTGCAAGAGGCGCATCCGTTACGGATATCGCTATCCTGGTAGTTGCGGCTGACGACGGAATCATGCCCCAGACCGTTGAGGCTATAAATCACGCAAAGGCTGCGGGTGTAAGCATTATCGTTGCCATCAATAAGATGGATAAGGAGGGTGCAAATCCTCAGAATGTTATGCAGCAGCTCACCGAGCATAACCTTGTTGTCGAGGAATGGGGCGGCGATGTTATCTGCGTTCCCGTTTCTGCAAAGACAGGTATGGGTATTGACGATCTTCTCGAAAATATCCTTCTCGTTGCCGAGGTTGCTGAGCTTAAAGCAAATCCCAACAGACTGGCAAAGGGTACTGTTATCGAAGCACGTCTTGACAAGGGCAGAGGTCCTATTGCAACTGTTCTCGTTCAGAACGGTACTCTTCACACAGGCGATATCATCATCGCAGGCACTGCTGTGGGCCGTGTAAGAGTTATGACCAATGACAAGGGCGTTGTTGTACACGAGGCAGGTCCTTCCTATCCCGTTGAGATAACAGGTCTTGCAGAGGTTCCCTCCGCAGGCGATATCTTCAATGCGGTTGAGGACGAACGTCTTGCAAGAGAGCTTGTTGAGCAGCGTAAGCACGAGGCTAAGCAGGAGCAGTTCAAGCAGTATCAGAAGGTAACTCTCGACAACCTGTTCAGCCAGATCGAGCAGGGCGAGATCAAGGAGCTTCCCATCATCGTCAAGGCGGACGTTCAGGGCTCTGTTGAGGCTGTGAAGCAGTCTCTTGAAAAGCTCTCCAACGAGGAAGTCCGTATCAGAGTTATCCACGGAGCTGTGGGTGCCGTTTCCGAGGGCGACGTTATGCTTGCAAGCGCGTCAAACGCAATTATTGTAGGCTTTAATGTACGTCCCGACCCCGTTGCTGCGGACAATGCAGAGCGTGACGGCGTTGATATCCGTCTGTACCGCATTATTTACGACGCTATCGAGGAGATAAGCACCGCTATGAAGGGTATGCTTGCTCCCAAGTTCAGAGAGATCGCTATGGGACGCATCGAGGTAAGACAGGTCTACAAGATATCCAGCGTTGGTCTTGTTGCAGGTTCCTACGTTCTCAGCGGCAAGGTAACGAGACAGAGCCAGATAAGAGTTGTCCGCGACGGTATTGTTATCGCCGAGGATAAGATGTCAAGCCTCAAGCGCTTCAAGGACGATGTAAAGGAAGTTGCTGAGGGCTACGAATGCGGTATCACACTTGAAAAATTCAACGATATCAAGGAAGGCGATATCTTCGAGGCATTCATCATTGAGGAATATCGTCCCGACTGATAACAGAAAGGCGGCGCAGCAGATATGCCTAATTTTAAAAACGCAAGATTATCCGAGGACATAAAAAGAGAGATATCCGGTCTCATATGCGAGCGAATCAAGGACCCGAGAGTAAAATTCGGACTGGTTTCAGTAGTCCGCACCGAGCTTTCGGGAGATAATTCCCACTGCAAGGTGTATATTTCCCATCTTGACGGCATGGAGGCTTCCAAAAACGCCGTCAAGGGACTTGAAAGCGCTTCCTGGATGATAAGAAAGGAAATTTCCAACAAGCTCCATCTGAAAAAGTGTCCCGAGCTGAAATTCATTGCCGACAATTCCATCGAGCACTCCGCAGAGATCGCAAAAATGCTTGAGGATATGGATATACGGGACGATGAGGAAGCTGACGGAGAAGAGGAAGAATAAAAATTAAAGGAGAGGCGAGGAGCATGAACGGAAAATCTCAGAGCATAAGCATTGCAGACGCTGCAGGCTTTCTGAAATCAAACGACAATTTTTATATCCTTACCCATTTGAGTCCCGACGGAGACGCTATGGGAAGCGGTTTCGGGCTTTGCTTCGCTCTGCGGGCAATGGGAAAAAAGGCTAACGTTCTTTGCTCCGACCCTTTTCCCAAAAGATACAGCTTTCTTTACGGCGAATACGCTCCCATGAAGTTCACTCCCCAGACCATCGTAACGGTGGATCTGGCGGATACGACTCTGTTCGGAAGAGAGCTGCAGGTCTATGGGGATTATGTTGATCTTGCCATAGACCACCACATTTCCAATACAAAATATGCCGCAAGGCTTCTTCTTGACGGAAATGCCACAGCTGCCTGCGAGGTGATATATCAGGTGCTCAAGGAGGGAAATATGCCCATTGACAAACAGGTAGCTGCCTGCCTTTACACAGGCATCGCTACCGATTCGGGCTGCTTTAAGTTTGAAAACACCACTCCCAAGGCGCATATGATAGCTGCCGAGCTTATGGGCTTCGGTATTCCCTTTGCCAAGATAAACCGCCAGCTTTTTGATATAAAGAGCAAGGCGAGATTTATGGTGGAGCAGTATGTCATCAACAATCTTGAAACATACCTTGACGATAAATGTGCAATGATAGCCGTTACCTCGGAGACTGTAAAGGAAACAGGGCTTGCTCAGGAGGAATTTGAGGGGCTTGCTTCCATTCCCATGCAGATAGAGGGCGTTGAGGTGGGCGTGACCATCAAGGAGAAGGAGCCGAATAAATTCAAGGTATCTATGAGAAGCGCAGAAAGCGTTAACGTTTCTGATATATGCGCAAAGCTTGGCGGCGGCGGTCATATGAGAGCCGCAGGCTGCACCGTTGAGGGAGATCTTTCTCAGGTGAAGCTGAAGCTTTTGTCGGTAATTGCGCCTGCAATGGGGTTTGATCTATGGCTGTCGTAAACGAGCTTAACGGAATTATATGCGTAAACAAGCCTGCGGGCTTCACCTCCTTTGACGTAATCGCAAAAATGAGAGGTATCCTTAAAATGAGACGTCTCGGACATGGGGGAACTCTCGACCCTATGGCTACAGGCGTTCTGCCCGTTTTTGCGGGAAGCGCCGCAAAGGCAAGCGAAATGCTGCCCGATCATGATAAGGTGTATGAAGCAGGCTTTCAGCTGGGCATTGTCACGGATACGCAGGACTCAACGGGCAAGGTGCTTTCCGAAAGCAATATTTCAGTGAGCAGAGAGGCTCTGGAAAAGGCTGCGGAGAAGTTCAGGGGCGATATTATGCAGATACCGCCTATGTATTCCGCTGTTTCGGTAAACGGCAAGCGGCTTTACGAGCTTGCAAGGCAGGGCGTGACAGTTGAGCGCAAGCCCCGTCCCATTACCGTTTATTCTCTTGATATTCTTGAATATAACGAGGAAAACAGGACGGGCAGGCTGGAAATTGCCTGCTCGAAGGGTACTTATATCCGCACGCTTATTCACGATATGGGCGAGCTTATAGGCTGCGGCGGGATAATGACTTCTCTCATGAGAACTGCTGCCTGCGGATTTTCGCTGTCCGACTGCGTTACACTTGAGGAACTTCAGCAGGAAGCCGACAGGGGAGGGGATTTCTCCACATTTTTGCTGCCTGTTGCGGAGGTGTTTGGATATCTGCCGAAAATTCGCCTCAGCGAAGCGCAGGAGAGAATGTACCGAAACGGCGTTCGGCTTGATATTGACAGGGTGAACAGGGAAGTTAGTGACAGCGAACGATATGCCGTATACGGCGTTTCGGGATTTATCGGGACTGCCACTATATGCCCTGCGGAACGGCTTTTGCGGGTGGAAAAGAACTTTTTCTGAGGTGATATGATTTGATAGAATTGTCGCCCGGCTTTAAGATGGACGGCAGGGGAACCGCTGCCGCTCTCGGCATCTTTGACGGAGTACACCGTGGTCACAGGGCGGTCATTGACAAGGCTGCGGAGGAGGCGGAAAAAAACGGTCTTGCTCCTGCGGTCTGCACCTTTAAAACAGGTACTGTAAACACTAAGGGAAGCGGCTACCGTCCGATATACAGCGATGAAACAAAGCTTGTGCTGCTGGAAAAAGAGGGCGCCGAATATGTATTCATTCCCGATTTTGCCGATGTGAGGGATATGAGTCCCGAGGACTTTGCGGAAAAGATACTCCGCGGAGTTCTGAATGCCCGTATAGTTGTATGCGGCAGGGATTTTCGCTTCGGTAAAAATGCTGCCTGCTCGGCAGAGGGGCTTAAAGAAATATGCGGACGTCTCGGAATGAGGCTCTGCGTGGTGGACGATGTTACCGAAAAGGGTATCAGGATATGCTCGGCGGACATCAGAAGATATATTTCCGAGGGGGATATCAAGTCCGCAAATCTTCTGCTGGGTCATAACTATGCCATAACCGGAAAGGTGATACACGGGAACTGTTTGGGCAGGACGATGAATTTTCCCACAGCCAACCAGAGTATGCCCGAAAAAAACGTTATGCCCCGTTTCGGAGTTTACGCTTCATATGCGGAGCTTGACGGGAAAATTTACAGAGGCATTACCAATATCGGCGTAAAGCCAACGGTGGACAGCTCGGGTATCCCCCTGGCAGAAACCCATTTCCCCGGATTTTCGGGGGATATTTACGGCAGAGAAATAGTTGTGAGACTTTACGATTTTATCCGCCCGGAGATAAGGTTTAACAATACGGACGAGCTTCGCGCTCAGATAAACAGCGATGTAAAACGGGTAATGTCGGCTTCCGAAGCCGCTTTGCCCTTGATATAAAATTTAACTGAAAGGAATTTGCTAAAAATGGACGTTTCAAAGAGAATACGCACCCGTTTTGCTCCCAGCCCCACAGGCTTTATGCATATCGGAAATCTGCGTACCGCCATTTATACTTATATCATTGCGAAAAAATACGGAGGAGACTTCATTCTCCGTATCGAGGACACCGACCAGGAAAGATACGTTGAGGGAGCTGTTGAGAAGATATATGACACCCTGAGAGTATGTGGTCTTAACTGGGACGAGGGTCCCGATGTAGGCGGTCCCGTGGGTCCCTACATTCAGTCGGAGAGAATGGACCTGTACAAGGAATACGCTCTGAAGCTTGTTGAGTCGGGTCACGCATATTACTGCTTCTGCACCAAGGAGAGGATCGACGCTCTTCACAAGGCTCAGCAGGAGGCAAAGGTATCGAATATGATGTATGACCGTCACTGCCGCGATCTGCCTGCGGAGGAGGTACAGAGACTGCTTGACGCGGGTACTCCTTATGTTATCAGGCAGAAAATGCCTCTCGAGGGCAGCACTACCTTCCATGATGTGCTTTACGGCGATATCACCGTTGAGAACACTATCCTTGACGATCAGGTGCTTATCAAGGCTGACGGTATGCCCACTTACAACTTTGCAAATGTTATCGACGACCATCTTATGGGCATTACCCACGTTGTAAGAGGAAACGAGTATCTTTCCTCTGCGCCCAAGTATAATCTGCTTTACGAGGCATTCGGCTGGGAGGTCCCTCAGTACATTCACGTTGAGCATATTATGAGAGACGCTCAGCACAAGCTTTCCAAGCGTGACGGAGACGCTTATTTCGGCGACTTTGTTGAAAAGGGCTTCTATGTTCCCGCGATCATTAACTATATTGCACTTCTGGGCTGGGCTCCCAAGGGCGAGAACGAGATATTCTCCCTTTCCGAGCTTGTGGAGGAGTTTGACATAAGCGGACTTTCCAAGTCTCCCGCAGTGTTTGATATCGTGAAGATGAAGGCAATAAATGCCGAGCATCTGAGACGTCTTTCCCACGATGAGTTCAAGGCTCTGGCGCTTCCCTATATCCGTCAGACCTGCAAGCGCGAGGACATCGACATCGACGTGCTTATCAATACTCTCCAGCCCCGAACCGAGCTTTTCACCGATATCCCCGAAAAGGTGGATTTCATTGACGAAATGCCCGAGTACAGCGAGGAGCTTTACTTCAACAAGAAGATGAAGACCGATCCCGAGACGGGTCTTGAGGCTTTGAAAATGCTTCTTCCCGTTCTTGAAGGCGTTGACGAGTGGAACGAGGAGAATATCCACGCCGCTGCATTTGCGGAGATCGAAAAGCAGGGAGTCAAGAACGGCTTTATGCTCTGGCCTCTGAGAGTTGCGCTTTCGGGCAAGCCCCTTACCCCCGGCGGCGGAATCGAGCTTGCGGCTGTTCTGGGTAAAGATGTTACCATCGAAAGAGTTAAAGCCGCGATCGCAAAGCTTGAGAAATAATTTATGAAATACAGCGCACAGCGATCGAAAATTATCATTTTTCACCGCTTACGCTGTATTATCACGTGACTTTCACATTAACGCGGTAAAATTTATATAATACTGATGATTTTTCAATTTCGGGGCGGCGTTTCTGCTGCCTCGGCTTTTGAATGAAAAGGCAAAGCTCTCAGAAAGGAATGATCTGAAAAATGATAGAGGTCAAAAACCTTACCAAGCAGTACGGCGCAAAAAAGGCTGTGGACAACATTTCCTTTACCGTAAACGACGGCGAGATACTGGGCTTCCTGGGACCCAACGGAGCGGGAAAATCCACCACTATGAATATCCTTACAGGCTACATTTCCTCCACAGACGGAGAGGTTCTTATTAACGGCATTGATATTCTGGACAATCCCACCGCCGCAAAAAAAGAGATAGGATATCTTCCCGAGATCCCTCCTCTTTATCCCGATATGTCCGTTAAGGAGTATCTTAATTTCGTTTACGATCTGAAAAAGTGCAGGATACCGAGAGAGGCGCACATTGACGATGTGTGCAAGCTTGTTAAGATAACAGACGTTTATAACAGGCTTATCAAGCACCTTTCAAAGGGCTACAGACAGCGTGTGGGCATGGCTCAGGCGCTTATCGGAAACCCGAAGATACTTATTCTCGACGAGCCTACGGTAGGTCTCGACCCCAAGCAGATACTTGATATCAGAAATCTTATCAAAAGGCTTGGCAAGAAGCACACAGTCATTCTTTCCTCTCATATCCTTTCTGAGATCCAGGCTGTCTGCGACCGTATCGTTATCATAAACAAGGGCGAGATAGTTGCGGACGACACTACCGAAAATCTTACCAAGGCAGTTTCCGACGATCTGAGATACACAGCAAGGATAGACGGTCCCCGTGAAGAGGTCATCAAGCTCATCAAGGGCATAAGGGGCGTTGAGGACGTTACCGCCGAGATGGAAAGAGAGCCCGGAATTTATGATTACGAGATAGAGGTCGCAGAAAATTCCGATATCAGACGTGACCTTTTCAAACGCCTTGCAGAGCGAAACTGGTATATGCTGGGTCTTAGATCAAATGAAATGACCCTTGAGGACATATTCCTCAAGATCACTATGGGCAGCGATGTCAAGGTGGGCGCAAAGCCTGTGGACGAAAAAACTCAGAGAGAGCTTATGGAACAGGTCTCGGGAGCTGTGATGGCAGCTGACGCTGTAAGCCGTATGAAAATATCCGACGGCAGCGAAGAGACCGAAAGTGAAAGCGACGGAGGAGAAGAATAATGGGTGCTATCTATAAAAGAGAAATGAAGGCATTTTTCACATCGCCCATCGCATATATCTACCTTGCTATTTTTTATGCGATAAGCGCATTCTACTATGTGGGCAACAATATCATGGGTGCCACCACAGATATGTCCTACGCATTTCTCGGCATATTTATGATAATAATGCTTTTTATACCGCTTCTTACTATGAGACTTATGTCAGACGAGAAGAAGCAGAAGACCGACCAGGGACTTCTTACCGCTCCCGTTAATCTGGCGGAGATAGTTCTGGGAAAATTCTTTGCTGCGGCTACGGTTTTCATTATCGGAATGGCGATTTACGTTCCTTATGTTCTGGTGCTTTACAGCCTTGCAGGAAATCTTCCCTGGGCGACTGTCATCGGCAATTTCGTGGGACTCCTGCTTGTGGGGACCTCCTTTATTTCCATCGGACTTTTCGTTTCCTCACTTACCGAGATACAGATAGTTGCGGCTATTGTGAGCCTGCTCATCAACTTCCTGCTGTATATGATCGACATTTTTGCTTCGAGAGTTACCTTTGCTCCGCTCAAGCAGGCAATGGTGGCTGTGGGCTTCTATAACAGATACACCGAGTTTACTCAGGGTATCCTTAATATCACAAGCGTTGTATTCTTTATCAGCGTAATATTTGTTTTCAATTTCCTTACGGTAAGGGTGCTTGAGCGCCGCCGCTGGAGCTGAGGATTTTTAACTGAAAGGAATGTATAAAATGGCTAAGAATAAAAAAGAAGCTGAAATAAAGGCTGATACCGCTCCTGCGAATGAGAATGCCGATGCAATGACATTTTCTGAAGCTGAGGCAGTTTCAGAAAATGCTCCGAAGAAAAAGGGCGGCTTTAACAGGAGAAAGCTGAAATACGGCTCTATTGCCGCTGCCATTACTATTATCGTGGTGGCTATAGTGGTGCTTGTCAACGTTATTGTTAACATTGCTTCAAACAAGGTCAATATGTCCATCGACCTTACCACCAACGGCAATTTCGAAATATCTCAGCAGACTATCGATTATCTCGAGACCTTAAATCAGCCTGTCAATATAGTTTGTCTCTCCGACGAGCTTACCTTCCAGACTGCTACGTATATTTACTACAAGCAGGCTTACGAGGTGCTGAAAAAATATTCCATTTACAGCGATTATATAAATCTCAAATTCGTTGATATGGTTTCAGACCCCACCTATGCAGAGCGATACAAGGAGTCATACAAGGGCGAGATAAGCCAGTACAGCATTATCGTGGAAAACGAGGCGAACGGCCGTATCAAGGTTTTCGGTATTCAGGATCTTTACAATACCGAGTCACAGTTTGATTACAGCAGCTTTTCCTATTACGATGTTCCCGTTTCCTCAAAGGCGGAGCAGGAGATAACCTCCGCTATCATGTATGTCACCGACCCCGACCCCATCAAGGCTGTTGTATTTAACAGCGAGACCTCGGGTACCTCCTATGACAACGTATTTAACCTCCTTTCCGCTAACGGCTACGAGGTAAGCGAAATGGATCCGCTTTCGGGAACTATTCCCGAGGAAACGGATATCGTTGTGATAAACGCTCCTCTCAACGACTATGACTCTTCCGTTATTGATATGCTCTACGCTTTCCTTGACAATGGCGGAAAGCTTGGCAAGAGCCTTATCTATTTTGCGGATTACAGTCAGAAGACTACTTCCAATATCGACACATTCCTTGAGGAATGGGGTATCCGTGTGGAAAACGGCATTGTTGCCGACAGTGATGTTAACAATCTCCAGAGCCAGAACCTTTATGTTATCAGAGATTACATCGCTGAGAATGATTATTCCACAAATCTTGCTTCGGCAACTCTGCCTGTAATAGATTTCCAGTCCAGACCCCTTACGCTCCTTTTTGATAATAAGGACACAAGAAGCACTGTTCCGCTGCTTCAGACAAAGGATACCGCTTTCATTATGACCGAAGAGATACAGCAGGCTATCAAGGACGGCGACGCCTCCGGTATACAGTACGGCGTTCAGACCACAATGGCTCTCGGAAGAAAGCATATCTTTGACGAGGATAATAATCTGGTATTCAGCAATGTGCTTGTTATCGGTTCCTCGGAGACTCTGGACGAAAGCTTTACTTCCACCACATATTTCAACAACGGCGATTACTTTGTTTCCGTTGTAAACACAATGGCAGGCAAGAACAGCGGTATTTCCATTGTTGCCAAGGACCTCGGCTCGGACAGCTTCGATATGGACCAGGGTACCGCAAACAGATACTTTATCCTGTTTATTATTGCTGTTCCCGCTGCTGTTCTTATTATCGGTGCTGTGGTATTTATCAGAAGGAGAAGCAAGTAAATGAGATCCAATGTTAAGCTTTTGATAATCGGTGCTGTGGTGCTTGCCGCTCTTGCAGCCGCTGTTATTCTGCTGAATGTATCGGGCGGCTCGGAAGAGCCTGAGGAAGCTGTCAGCGAGACCACCGCCGCTTCCGACCCCCTCTCAAAGCTGCTTTATGACAAGGACCCCGCTCAGATAGACAATATCCATGTTTCAAACAGCTCGGGTGAGTATGATGTTGTAAAGTACAACGACAACTCCTGGTTTGTTTCGGATTTTATCGGGCTGCCCCACAGTGCTGTCGCTGTAAATGATATCTGCTCGAGCGCTGCTACATTTACCTCTCAGCAGGTTGCAGCGGAGAATGCGGAGGATATGTCCGTCTACGGTCTTGACGCCCCCCGTGCGGAGGTCACTGTGACCTTCGGCGGCGGCTCGGATGTCAGGGAGATGCTTATCGGAAACGAGTCTCCCTCAAGCGGTCTTTGCTATGCTGCCTTCAAGGGCGAGAAAACCGTTTATGCGGTCAACAGCTCCGATGTTGACATATTCCTCAATGACAGATTTTATTTCCTTGCAAAGACTGTTTACACCCAGAAGCAGCCCGAGGACGAGGACGATACAACGGACTATGCAAAAATAACAAGCATTACCATCTCGCGCAAGGATATAGATTACGATATCGTGCTTGAATACGATGTCCGTCAGGACGATCCCGACGCGGTCTACGGCAATTCCTCAACCCACGTTATGACAAATCCCGTAAGCCTCGACCTTAATCCCGACACAGCCTACAACGTGATAAACAGCGTTTTCAACCTTACTGCCACCGAGATCGCTGTGGCTGCTCCCACTGACGAGATAATGGAGCAGTACGGTCTTGCTGACCCCTTCGGTGAGGTAAGCTTTGATATCACCGGCGGAGATTTTTATCTGCTTATGGGCAACGAATACTTCGATGAAAACGGCAGGGCTCTTGGCAGGTACTGCTATGCAGACGGCATTGATATCATTTATATGTTCGATTACAGTATCCTTCCCTGGGCGACTGTAATGCCGCTGGATATTTCAATGACAATGATAACAAGCACCTATATCTACTCTGTCAACACCATTGAGATAGAGACCGCCGGCAGCAGCACTCTCTTCACTCTCAGCGGCGGAATGGACGATTTCAAGGTTGAGTGCGACGACAGTGATGTTACGGTAGATAATTTCAAGGATTTCTATCAGTATATCCTTCGCGCGCCTGCTGAGGAGCTGTATCTTGAAAACTGCTCTGAGCCTGCGGATATTACTCTTACCATCAGCCACGAGTACGGGGTTGATAAGATAGAATTTATAAATTCTGCCGACAGAAAATCCATTATCAGACTCAACGGCAGGACCAGCTTCAAGTGCAGGACTGCTTATGTAAACCGTCTTATCGAAAATGCAGAGCACCTTCTGAACGGCGAAAAAATTGTTACTACCTGGTAAGATCTGACATAATGCGCATTTGGGATATGTTATGATAATTATATTCGGTCGGCAAATTCTTTTTGGAAAAAATTATAAAAATGTTAAAAAACTACTTGATTTTTCTGTATTTTTGTGTTATAATGTTTTAAAGAAGATTTGCAGGCTTAGACTAATTTATAAGGAGGAACAGCTATGAGTGACGCAGCAGAAACAAAAAAGACAGATTTCTTTACCTATAAGGGTTATCCGCTGGTGAGAAAAGGCGACCAGATCTATTACGGCAATATGTACGACCCCTATGTTATTATGATGCAGATTATGGAGAAAACTAAGGTCGGCGATCTGGATGTTGCCAGCAAGGTGAAGATCTACAAAATGGCTACTGACGAGAAGCTCAATCCTGTTGAGGCTATCATTAAGCAGAGCGAAAAGAGCAGTCTTTACGAGGCGCTTGATATCGCTTATGCATGGCTTTCAAGATAAAAATTTAAAGGCTGTCCGGGTTCGGGCAGCCTTTTTGTATTATGCCTTATCAAACCTAATGCTGTGAAGCTTCAGACCGCTTTGTGCAAAATATACTCTTATGGTGGTAAAGCGTGAGAAGCAGTTTGTGCTGCACTCAAAGGATACGGGGAGTCCTCCTGTGCCGTTGAAGGTGAATGAGCCGCAGGGCGTTCCCATACTGAATACGGTCACTGGTATCTGTGCAAGCTCGCTAAGCTCGGAGCTGCCCGTAACGGTAATGCGGTATAGTCCCAGGTCTGATACATCAAGTGCAAATATGAAGTCGGTGCCGCGGTCGGTCCGGATATTGGTGCCGTCGATAACAAGAGTGCCGTCAAGCTTGTAGAATGTGACCTCCTCGGAGCTGTCCGAACGGTTTTCATCGGGACGGTTTATTATTTCGACCTCATCGGCAGTGCCGCAGAGCCTGTCCATAGCGTGTGTGCCGAGAAGGAATGAGCAGATGTTTGCGGCGTTTCTCTGAAGCTCAGCGCGGGTGAGGGTGCCGTTTTCAAGTGATGAGAGGGTATTGTCATTGTTGTTCCCGCCGTCTGCGCAGACCATATAAACATCGTTCTGCGCTCTTGCCATTGCAGCAAAGTCTGATTTATCCACTGCTTTGCCGCGCTCGTTTATATTTGCCCACCAGTCGGTCATCACAAAGCCTTTGAAGCCCCATTCATCGCGGAGGATAGTGGTGCAGAGGTCATAGTTTCCCGCTGACCAGAGACCGTTTACGGCGTTATAGCTTGTCATGATCGAATCTGCACCGCCGTCGCGAACTGCTATTTCAAAGCCCTTGAGATATATCTCCCTCAAGGCTCTTTCGGAAACGGCAGAGTCGATGTTGTGTCTGTTGGTTTCCTGATTATTTCCGCAGAAATGCTTTATGGTTCCCGTTACGCCTTCGGAGTGAAGTCCCATAAGCTCTGCGGCGGCGATGGTTCCCGAGAGGAAGGGGTCCTCGGAGAAATATTCAAAGTTTCTGCCGTTGAGGGGATGGCGGTGAATGTTCATTCCCGGTCCTAAAAGGCAGTCCACCTTATTTGCGGACATTTCACGTCCCATAAATCCGAAAAGCTCGGTGACAAGGGCTTTGTTGAATGTTGAAGCGATAAGGGTGCCGTTTGGCAGGCTGAATGCCTTGGTGCCGCAGTCAAGTCTCATTCCCGAGGGACCGTCCGAACAGCAGCCGCAGGGGATACCCTTATCTGTCAGTCCGTCAGCTACTCCGCCGAATGCGGAGGCTGTACCTGCTGTTACACGGGGACTTCCCATTCCTTCTCCTCGGATAATGCAGGACAGGTCATAGTCCGAAAGCTGGGCGATAAATTCCGAGAGACCGTTCTTGTCGCTTCTTACGTCGGCAAGCTTTATGCCCTTGTCGCCTGTATATGGGAGTTCACAGGGAAGGGAGTCTATGCGGCGTGAGGTCTCGTTGATCTCAGAAAGGGGAACGTCCTCAAAACCAATGGTGAGTTTTCCGTTTTCGGAAACGGGCTTCATTCGTTTAAAGGGCAGCACCGGTGCCATTGCCTGTTTTGCCTGCTTTACTGCTTTTGTTTCGGGAATATCAAAGGAGAGATATTCTTCACAGCTTCTTACATCTGTTCCGCAGAAAATTTTATATTCTCCCTTTTCGAGCACATAGCAGAAACGGTGTCCCGACGCTCCCGAGTCGTCATAGGAGGCAAGGTCGGAGAAATTTACCTCAAAGGTTATTTCCTGCTCCTCGGAGGGGGCGAGGAGTCTTGTTTTTTCATATCCGCAGAGGACCTTTGAGGGCTTGCCAAGCTTGCCCTGAGGTGCTGATGCGTAAAGCTGGACTACTTCTTTGCCGCTTGTGCTTCCAATGTTTTTTACGGAAACGGTCAGTTTCGCTTTGTCAGCAGATATCTCAGATGCAACAGGTGTAATGTCAAACTGTGTGTATGAAAGTCCGAAGCCAAAGGGGTACATTACCTTTTCGGGGGCAAAGGTCTCAAAATATCTGTAGCCAACATAAATATCCTCGGCATAGAAATTTCTTTCGGTATCGCCGAAATATTTATCTGAGGGATAATCTGAAACAGAGTATGCGATGGTGTCGGGGAGCTTTCCCGAGGGGGCGGTCTTTCCCGTAAGAATGTCTGCGGTTCCCAGTCCGCCTACCATTCCGCCCTGCCATATGTATAAAACAGCGTCGGGAGAGTATTTGTTTACAAAGCTCATATCGATCATGCCGCCTACATTCAGAAGGACAACAAGCTTTTTGAAGTGCTTTCTTACAGTTTCGAGCATCTGCTCCTCGCCTTCGCTGAGAAGATAGGCGCCTTTTACATTGCGGTTGTCCTGTTCTTCTCCTGCGGTCCTTCCGATTATTGCAATGGCGGTGGAGCATTTTTCGGCAATACGCGCCGCAACGCTGTCCTCCACGGGCATTTCGATCTGTGACCAGGGTTCCTGTCCCCAGCCTGCTCCTATATCAAAGGGATTTTCTTCGTCCCATTTTTTGTAAATATCAAGCAGCTCCTCGTTTACCTTAACGCCGCGCTCAATAAGTCCGTCGGTCACGCCTACTACCTTGCTCACATTTACAAGTCCGCCCGAGCCTGTGCCGCTTTTGTAATAATGAAGCTGGATACGTCCGAATACGGCTATCTCTTCATCCCGGGGGAGGGGAAGTGCGTTATTTTCATTTCTGAGCATAACTATTCCCTCGGAGACGGTTTCCGCAGATTTTTCGATATATTTATTCCAGTCGAGTATTTTTTTGCTCATAGTAAAATTTTCCTTTCAGAATAAAATAAATGTGACGGGTGAAAATAAGACTGTTTTTATTGTCCGAAAACAGTATATCACATAAGGGCTTTTTCGGTCAATGAATAATAAATAAAGATTGGTGAAAAAATTGTAATAAAAGGAATGGTGATATATGAATTTCGTGAATGGCAAGGATATTCCGCTGGGCTTCGGTATGGCGCTGGCGCAGAACAGCGAGGCGATGACCAGATTTGCGGCTATGTCCGAGGTGCAGCGCAGGGAGATAATTGCGGGAACTCATTCGGTCAGGTCGAAAAAAGAGATGCAGGCTTATGTGGACAGGATAGCTCATATGTGAATTGGCATATATGTGCTGTTTATATAAAAAATTTATCAAATATTTGTTTTGTTTGGCTATTGACAAATTGAAATAAATGTGCTATAATTTGAATAAAGCAAAGGAGCTGCGGCAGATGCGGCAGCTCCTTTTTAAATTAATTTTGTTATGGAATTATTCCATTTCGTCCATAGACTTATTGAACTCGTCAATGAGCACGGTTGCTGCGTCTGCAAGAGAGTCTCTTACAGAGGGCCAGTCAAGACCGTAGAAGGGTGCGCGTATTCCGTATTCGCCGCTGTCCAGAATGTTGTAAAGGTCGGTGGGGCAGCCTGTATGAATGGAATACATAGGATTTTCAGCGGTGAGTTCATTCACCTTATGTCTCATCTCTACCATTTCATCGGTCCAGCCGTAAACGTCCTTGAGCTTCTGATCTGCAATTGCTACTGCGTTTTCGTCATAGCTTGCTGCAATGATACATTCCATAAATCTTGCAACGCCTTCGGGATTCTGTGCGCCCTTGCAGAGCATATATGCGTCAAGTCCTGCGGGGAGGTAATATTTATCGGTATCGTCAGCCTTGGGAATGGGAACGAACATTACGTCTGCGGGGTCGCCGAAGGAAACTGTCCAGATATCGGGTGCGCCTTCAAGAGCGTAAATTCCGCTTATGTAGAAAAGCTCCTTGCCTTCACCGATGAACTCAGGGTGAACAGACCAGTTGAACAGGTTCTTGTCAAGAACAAGACCGTTCTGGTTGAGCTCATACATAAAATTCATCGTTTTCTCAAGGCGGGGGTCGAAGAGATTGTCAACAAGCTTGCCGTCTTTAAGCTCAACGGGTGCTATTCCGCCCGAAAGCATAAGGGGCTTTTCATTGAACCAGCCGTCAAGACCGTACTGCTCGCTGTCATTGTCTACATAGGAAAGGAGCATCTCCTTGAAGGCTGTCCAGTTCCATTCACCCTTTTCAAGAAGCTCGGCAGGGTCGTCGAAGCCCTGTGCCTCGATGGTCTGGCGGTTGTAGATAACTACCTCGCCTGCGGTTGCCTGAGTTGCCATAAGGTAATGCTTGCCCTTTAACTCGAACTGGTCGTTAAGTTCCTTTACAGAGCTCCAAAGCTCGGAGTCGAAGTCAACATACCGGTCATAGGCTTCAAACTGACCGTTGGGAACGCCCTTGGGGAAGGAGTCAAGGTCGCCGCCTGCGATAAAGTCAATGCCTGTGCCGCCGAGGATATTGGTCGAAAGGTCTGTAAATCTCTGTGCCCAGGTGGTGGGGATATATTCGATGGAGCCGCCGTATTTGGACTCGAAAAGCTCAAGGGAGAGAGATTTGGTATTGCCGGAGGTGGAGGCGTTGAAGGGGTCATAGAATGAGAACCACTTTATGTTTTTGTTCTCAAGCTCAACATCGGGGAGGAGGTCGGCAACATTATCCATTGTGCCCTGCTCCTCTTCGGAGAGAGTCTCGGTGTTGATCTCAACAGTAAGGGCGGTGGTCGTCTCCATTGTAGTCTCGGAGGTCTCTGCGGTATCAGAGCCGCCTGCACAGCCTGTAAAGGAAGCTGCGAGCGTCAATGCGGAAACTCCTGCGATAATTCGTCTGAGCTTGTTCATAGCGATCGTCCTTTCAGAAATATTTTTTATGTTTCAGGTGATAATAATATCAGCATAGCTTTTAGTTATTATATCATAATTCGGGTGATGTGTCAACGTTTTCAGATGTACATTTTGCTATGGGTAAATTGTTTATTTTTGACAAGAAAAATTGCTGTATTGACATTGACGGAATAACGCAGATATGGTATAATTAAATCATATTGTATCGGATAATACGAAAGGACAGTTTAAATGGCGGTTTACTATATACTTATGGCGCTCATTCTCGGACTGGCATATCCTTTATGCATAAGAAAGCCGTCTCAGAAAAAGAATACGATATATGTATGCATTGTTTTCGGGTATATGTTTCTGATGTCGGTTTTCCGTTATGGCATAGGCAATGATTTTTATAATTACCGGCTCTTCTTTTACGAGCTTTGCTCAAGCAGTCTCAGCTTCCCGGAAAGATTTGCCGACAGAAGGTTTGAGATAGGATACACTGTTATTATGGAGATCGCCAGGCTCCTCGGCGGAGATTATCTGATACTGAATTTTATTATGGCACTCCTGATCCTTTTCCCTGTGGCGTTTGTGATCGTTAAATACAGCAAAATGCCTTGGCTGTCCTGCTGGCTTTATCTGACTGTGACATTTTTTTACAATTCCCTTAATTTTACGAGACAGAGCCTTGCGGCTTCCATTGTTCTGCTGAGTTATTATTTTATCAAGGAAAAAAAGCATTGGGCGGTCATTCTTCTCGCGCTGGCAGGCTCCCTTTTTCATATGTCCGTACTGATATTTATCCCTGTTTACCTTATGTCTCTTATCAAGCCTTCGGCAAAGCTTTACGCGGCTGTCGGAGCGGCGGCGGTTCCGGTATTTGTTTTTTCCGATAAGCTGCTCCGCTTCCTCCTTACAAAGGTGGTCAGCGGTTATTCCGAGTATCTGGATACGATATTTCTTAATGTTGGCTTGTCACGGGCATTTCTGATAGTTCCTTTTCTGTTTATGGTGCTGGGCTTTGCAGCATATTTTTCGGGCTGGAAGGACAAATGCTCAGAGGCGGGAGTTTTTACTAATTTCCTGTTCTATAATTTCCTGATATGGCTCTTTATCACTAAGCATTTCATTCTGGAGCGCTTCACTCTGCCGATCTATATCTTTATTATTCTGAGCATTCCCGAGATGATGTGCCATTTTAAAGAGATAAGATTTAAGCCTGCCGTTCAGAAAGGCTCCCATTTTAAAGAACAGGTCAAGGAAGGCACTATAAAAAGCTATTTGAGCTTTGCGCTGAAAAACGGAAAGCGTTTATGGACTGTTCTGACCGGTGCCGTTCTGCTCATGACTTTTTCCTATAACGATATGTGTATAAATGAGGGGGTACACGGCGTTTTCCCTTACGAGTCGGTTTTTGATGCTGCTTCGGAATATTCAAGTGAGCAGCTTCGGACGGATTACCGCAAAATTTTCCCTGCAAAGTCCTTTCAGAAGTATCTGAGCCTGATAAATAAGGGCGATTATACCACAGTTATCTGTGTTAACGGAGACGCGGGCAGTTCCCTCGATCTTTCCGCTAAGCTGCTTCTGAGAAAGCTCGGATTTAAAACCGATCTTAATAAGCTGGACGGGCAGAGCTATATCGGTGTTGTCAGCGGCGGAAAGGTCGTTTTTGAAAAGACTTCCGATGATGTTATCGAGGAAAAGCTTGCGATCTGCGATAATTCTGTCTTTATTACGGCGGTTAGCGGCGGCTTGCGGGCAGAAAAGCAGATTGGTCAGGTCTATGTGGGTGATGATGGATTTACTCCTAATCTGAACGGACTGAATTTTGCTGTTTTTGATAACGAACTTAAAATGATCGCTGCGGCTCAGACCTATGACACAACGGGATATGATTATATCGGTACCGATACTACTGCTTTTTACGGTGAGCTGCTTATTGAGGAATAATTTATATCGTACTATATCTTAAATTTTCGAGGTGAGAAGTTTGAATAAAAAAATTATGGCTGCTGCCGCCTGCGCTCTTGTTCTTGCCGGCTGCGGTCAGGACAGCGGAGAAGAAGAGAGGGAAAGCTATATTGCTGTTTATCAGGAGCTTACCGATGTCTCTGAAACTGTTACTGAGGAGGAGACTTCTGTTCCTGTGACATTTTCGCCTCTTACCGAGGAAAATGAAGGCAGTTACCTTTCCGATGTTCTTATTATCGGGGACGGGGAGTGCGGCAAGGCGGTAAGCTGCGGGCTGCTTACCGAGGAAAATGTTATATCCGTTCCCGGAGCGGGACCCGATGATATCCTTTCTGCCGAGGTCGGCGGAAAAACGGTGAGAGAGCTGGTCAAAGCCGCCGGCAAGCCGTACATATATCTCCTGTTTACGGAGAGGGCGCTGCTTGACAGCCTTTCGGCGGAAAAATACGGCAGCAAGCTTTTTGAGCTCGGTGAAGAGCTTCGTGATATCTCTCCCGAAAGCATGGTCATTCCTCTGAGCGTTTTGCCCTTTTCAGATGAAAATGCTCCCGAGGGAGATATTTCCGGATACAATGAGTCTCTTCATATGTGGGTGCGCTCAAGTCCCGATGAATATTTCATTTACAAGGACGTTTCCTTTGTCTGCGGTGATAACGGAAGGCTTTTTAATGAGTTTGTTGACCCTGATGGGGGAGTTTCTCCCGAGGGTTGGAATGAGCTGCTCAGATACATTGAGACGGACAGGTTTTACAACAATATGACTGAGGACGGCGAGAGCTATGACGGGCTTTCTGCCGAAAGGGCTGAGTATTACGTTACCGAGGGGAAGGTTGCGTATCTTACCTTTGATGACGGCCCTTCAAAATACACGCCGCAGATACTTGAGATACTCAGGGAAAATGACATTAAGGCTACATTTTTCATTACGGGCTGGTGTATTGAGGGCAAGGAGAATATTTTAAGGCAGGTAGCTGACGAGGGTCACACGGTGGGGCTTCACAGCTGGTCCCACGATTATGACGGAATTTATTCATCAACGGAAAGCTGGCTTAAGGATTTTGCCAGAGTTTACCGAAAGGTTTACGCGGTCACGGGTCAGAAGCCGTGGTGCTTCCGTTTCCCCGGGGGAAGCTACAATAATTTTAACCGTGACACTGCCGATGATATCATTGCCGAGATGGACAGGAGGGGATTTGCGTTCTATGACTGGAACGCTGCTACTGCTGATGCTTCATCTTCCGCTACATATGACAGCTGCCTTGAGAATATCCGCGACAGCATAAATGCGGACCACGAGGTGGTTTTGATGCACGATTCTCTGGAGCTGACACCCGAATATCTGCAGGACGTTATCGACTACATAAGGGGACAGGGCTACACCTTTGAAACGGTGGATACGGCGGACGAGGTTAAATTCTGAATATTAGAAAGATTAGAAACAGATTAAATTTTAGCACTCTCTATATCTGAGTGCTAAAATTTACTGTATAGTCACGATTTCATCACAATATCGACATATGTGCCGTATATACTATTAGTTGTGGAAAAGGAAAAGAGCCTGTCAGAGAGATCTGACAGACTCCTGCACCGCCCTTGGACGATAACTGATTGGTGGAGATGACGGGAATCGAACCCGTGTCCGAAAACCGATCCACACAACTTTCTACGAGCATAGTCTGTTATTATCATTCCCTCGCATAAGAGCAAACAGACACGCTCTTATGCTCGGTAGCCTGCAGTACATCATACAGACGCAGGCACTTCTGTATGACGTTCACCGCTGATCGGCGCCTGTTCCGAGACCGCGGTACTTCTCAGACAGACGAGCAGCAATTAAGCAGCTGCTAATTCAAAATTATCGTTGTCGTCTAATTTTAAAACGTGTGCGGGTTAAAGAGATCAGCACAATCCTCTGCTCGCTTATCATGCTTCAAAGTCCCCGTCGAAACCTTTACATCCCCGTTAATTGAAGCGGATATTACCTGTTCTTTTCCTTGATGGCTCTGTCGATATCACGCTTTGCGGCTTCGGCAGCCATTGCGTCACGCTTGTCGTGAAGCTTCTTGCCCTTGCACAGACCCACCTGGACCTTGACCCTTGAGCCTTTGAAATAAAGGGAGATGGGGATAAGTGTGAGCCCTTCCTGTTTGACCTGCCCGAAAAGCTTGTTTATCTCCTTTTTGTGAAGCAGCAGACGCCTTACGCGCATAGGGTCGCGGTTGAAAATATTGCCGTGGTCATAGGGAGAAATGTGCATTCCCTTTACCCAAAGCTCTCCGTCCTCAACGGTACACCAGGAATCCTTGAGGTTTACGCCGCCCTGACGGATAGCCTTGACCTCCGTTCCCACAAGCTCGATACCGGCTTCGTAGCTTTCAAGTATGAAATAATCGTGCCTTGCCTTTCGGTTTTCGGCGATAGTTTTGAAACTGCTCTTATCCGCAGGCATTTAAACACGTCCTTTCCATACGAATGCTGCAACAAATAATATACCATATCTGAGCCCCATTGTCAAGGCTTTTCTCCTTAAATTTTTTAGCAAATTCCGACATTTCCGTATTATATAATAAAATTACATCTGAAAGGAAGATGATATTATGAATATGCAGAAGCTTACCAAAAAAACCATTGAAGCAATTCAGGCGGCGCAGGACACCGCTATGAATTACGGCAACACCAATGTTGACCAGCCTCATCTGCTCTATGCACTTCTTGTGCAGGAAAACGGTCTTATACCTCAGCTCGTTAAAAAGCTGGGCAAGGACCCTAATGTTGTGGCAGGCAGCGTTGAGCGCATTATCGGCAAGATACCCAAGGTATCGGGCAGCGGAAGGGATATGAACACAGTTTATATCTCCCAGTCTCTGGACAGGCTCCTTAATGCTTCGGAAGCAATTGCCAAGAGTATGGGCGACGAGTATGTTTCTGTTGAACATATTATGCTGTCCTATTTTGACAATGGGGATAAGGACATCAAGCAGCTTTTCACCGATTTCGCTCTTGACAAGGACGGTTTCCTGAAGGCGCTGCAGGAGGTAAGAGGCAACCAGCGTGTTACCAACGATACTCCCGAGGATACCTATGATGTACTGAAAAAGTATGGTCAGGACCTTGTGGAGCTGGCTAAACAGAACAAGCTTGACCCTGTTATCGGCAGAGACAGCGAGATCCGAAACGCTATTCGTATCCTGTCAAGAAAGAGCAAAAACAATCCTGTGCTTATAGGCGAGCCCGGCGTCGGCAAGACTGCCATTGCAGAGGGTCTTGCTCAGCGTATCGTCAGGGGAGATGTTCCTGATAATCTTAAGGACAGGAAGATATTCTCTCTGGATATGGGTTCCCTTATTTCGGGCGCTAAGTTCAGAGGTGAGTTTGAGGAGCGTTTAAAGGCTGTTCTGAACGAGGTGAAAAAATCCGACGGAAAGATAATCCTATTCATAGATGAGCTGCACACCATTGTTGGTGCAGGTAAGACTGACGGCGCAATGGACGCAGGCAACCTTCTGAAGCCTATGCTGGCAAGAGGTGAGCTGCATTGTATCGGTGCAACCACTCTTAATGAGTATAGAATGTACATTGAAAAGGATCCTGCGCTTGCGAGACGTTTCCAGCCTGTTCAGGTAGACGAGCCTACTGTTGAGGACACTATTTCAATTCTCAGAGGTCTGAAGGACAGGTACGAGGTATTCCACGGCGTTAAAATTCAGGACAGCGCGCTCATTACTGCTGCTGTGCTTTCTAACAGATACATTTCCGACAGATTCCTTCCCGATAAGGCTATCGACCTTGTGGACGAGGCATGTGCTCTTATAAGGACGGAAATGAATTCGATGCCCACGGAGCTTGACGATATTGCCAGAAAGATAATGCAGAAGGAAATTGCCGAGACTGCGCTCAAAAAAGAAGAGGACAAGCTTTCTCAGGAACAGCTTGTTGAAGTTCAGAAGGAGCTTTCCGAGCTGCGTGACGAGTTCAACTCCATGAAAACAAGATGGGAAAACGAGAAAAACTCCATTTCCCGTCTCCAGAAGCTTCGTGAGGACATTGACAAGACCAATGCCGACATTGCCGAGGCTGAGAGAAGCTATGACCTTAACAAGGCTGCTGAGCTGAAATACGGCAAGCTGCCTGCTCTGAAAAAAGAGTTGGAAGAAGCAGAAGATGTGGCTGACGATTATGAAAAGAACACCCTTCTCCGTGACAAGGTGACGGACGAGGAAATTGCTAAGATAGTTGGCAGATGGACGGGCATTCCCGTTTCTAAGCTTATGGAGGGCGAAAGAGAAAAGCTTCTTCGTCTGGAAGATATCCTTCACAAGAGGGTCATCGGTCAGGACGAGGCTGTAGAAAAAGTCAGCGAGGCTATTCTCCGCTCAAGAGCAGGTATTCAGGACCCCAATCGTCCTTTAGGCTCCTTTATGTTTATGGGTCCTACGGGTGTTGGTAAGACAGAGCTTGCAAAGGCTCTTGCTCAGGCGCTTTTTGACGACGAGAAGAACATTGTCCGTATCGATATGACCGAGTATATGGAGAAGCACTCTGTGAGCCGTCTTATCGGAGCGCCTCCGGGTTATGTGGGCTACGAGGAGGGCGGTCAGCTTACCGAGGCTGTGCGCCGCAAGCCTTATGCCGTTGTTCTTTTCGATGAGGTGGAGAAGGCTCACCCTGATGTGTTCAACATTCTGCTCCAGGTGCTCGATGACGGACGTGTGACCGATTCTCAGGGCAGGACTGTGGATTTCAAGAACACAATTATTATCCTGACCTCTAACCTTGGTTCGGATTATATCCTTGACGGCATTGACGAAAATAACGAGATAACTCCCGAGGCAAGGGCACAGGTCGATAAGCTGCTCAAGACCCATTTCCGTCCCGAGTTCCTCAATCGTCTGGACGAGATAGTATTCTACAAGCCTCTTTCCAAGAAGGAAATATATCCTATCATCGACCTTATGCTGGAAAAGCTCAGACAGCGTCTTGCAGACAAGCAGCTTGAGCTTGAGGTCACTGACAGCGCTAAGGAGCTTATTGTCAAGGAGGGCTATGACCCTGTTTACGGTGCAAGACCTCTCAAGAGATATATCCAGAGCAAGCTTGAGACTCTTATCGCACGCACTATGATCGCTGAGGATCTGGAGCCCGATACGGTCATCAGAGTGGACAGCGACGGTGAAAAGATGCTTGTGACGGCACTTCCTCCTGAGACTGAATAATTTTCGGGCTGTATCATTTACCCCGGCGGAAATGATACAGCCCTTTTTTGCTCAAAACATCAAGAAATCATTTTCCCTTTATGTTATTATATTATCAGAGGGGCAGACGTGCTTCTTTCATTAAATTTATTACCGGTGATAAATATGGAAAAATTTGAAATTCTGTCCGAAGCCCTTGACTATATCGAAGAAAATCTCGGCAGGGGAGTCACCCCCGAGGAATGTGCCGCAAAATGCTGCTACAGCCTTTCAAATATGCAGAAAATGTTCCGCTGTGTGTTTCACATCGGCATAAGCGACTACATTTCACGCCGGCGCATTACTATGGCGGCGAGGGAGCTTATCGAGACCGACAGCACGGTGCTTGATATTGCGGTGAAATACGGCTACAACTCCCACGAGGTGTTTACCCGTGCATTTACGAGGCTCTGGGGCGTTACTCCCGCAAGCTTTCGCAAAAGCAGCGGATTTTCCGAGATATTTCCCAAGCTTGGCAGGAACGATCGTCTGTTTGACGGGAAGGGGAATGAAATTATGAGCAGTAAGATTAGATTTGACGTTTCTCACCTTTATGATTTTATTAAAGAGCGCAGAGGAAAATATGCGGTCTGCTTTGATATGTGCCATCTTATGTACATAAATGACACATTCGGCAGTGCGGCAGGCGACGCTGCCATAGCCGAATGTCTGAGGCGCATTGACAAGGCGGCAGGCGAGGATATGCTGCTTGTCAGAGTCGGAGGAGATGAGTTTGTTCTTATTACCGATCTTTCTGACAGATCCGATGCTGAGAAGGCTGCACAGAAGGTGCTTGAAAGCAACGGCGGAACTGTAAAATGCGGTGACAAGGAATTTGAGGTCTCCATGAGAGCGGGATTTGTTGTTATTCCGGAAAGCGGAAATATTCGCTACAACGAGCTTTTTGACAGCTTTATCATTGCGAGCCGCCCCGGCGAATAAGTTTTATTTGGTCTGTATCACTGAGTTTTTTGGTGATACAGACCTTTTTTTATCGGCATAATTTACCGTATCTGCATTTTTCGTTAACATTATGTATTATATAACAAAAAATACTGCACAAATTCTACAAAGAATTATTTGACAAGCTTGATTTTTTGTGTTATAATATCTATAAAGAAATTTGTGTAATCGAACACAAAAAATTATATTTAGAAACGGTGGTTGTGTATTGATGGATGTTGTTGAGTTTCGCAGTCTGCTGATTGAAAGTCTCAAGGATAAAGATATCAAATCAGAACTGTTAAAGCTTCTGAGTGATGATAACGTTTCCGAACAGCTTAAAGCTTATGAGGATAAGATCAAGGCGCTTGAGGAGTCGGCTAAATCGGCAGAGGAAAAATACAAGAATCTTCTTTCGGATTATAATGATTTGTCGGGTACATCTGCCGCTGTCAAGCTTGAAGCGGAAGGCAAGGACAAGAAGATCGCCGAGCTTAACGAGACTATTGAGAAGCTTAAATCGGGCGAGAGCGACGCTGAGAAGATCTCTGCCGACCGTATCGCACGTCTTACCTCTGAGGTCGATGAGCTTAAGGCTGCTGTTTCTGCAAAGGACGCAAAGGTTTCCGAGCTTACTGCTTCCGAAACTGCTCTCAAGGCTCAGATCGACTCTCTTACAGCTGCAGGAGACGATATGAAGAAGCAGCTTGAATCCTCAGGCTCTGAGAAAAATTCCGAGATAGCGCGCCTTACCGAAAAGGTTACTGCACTCACTGCCGAGCTTGAGACCGAAAAGGCTAAGAATGCTCAGACAGAAGCGCTCAAAAAAGAAAAGGCAGAGCTGGAGGCAAAGCTTTCGGACGCTTCCTCGCAGGCTGATTCTATGGCTGCCGCTTCCTCCGCAAAGACTGCTGAGCTGCAGAAGACCATAGCTGATATGGACGTTAAGATAGTTGGTTATGTTTCCGAGATCGACAAGCTCAAGGCTGACGCAGAGCAGAAGGATAAGCTTATTGCCGATCTGAAAGACAGCGCAGAGTCCCGTTCCGCAGGTATTGCTTCCGAGAAGGCTGCTCTTGAGACTGAGCTTGCTGAGTTCAAGGGAAGATATGAAAAGCTTTCCGCTGAGGTCGATACATATAAGGCTGCTGCTGATTCTGCTGCTTCAAAGACTGCGGAGATCGAGCAGAAGCTTGCTGCCGCTCAGGAGGATATCGAGCGCAAGGATAGTACTATTTCTCAGATAAACACTCAGCTCCAGGGTATGCTCATTCTCAGACAGAAGATCAACGAATATGCCGAGACTGCCAATGCTTATGCTGAGGAGGTTGAGAACGCAAGAAATATTCTTGCTGAAAGAGACAGCACTATCAATTCGCTCAATGCACGTATTGAAGAAATATCCGGCAAGGAAGGCGAGCTTAACGCCAAAATTGAACAGTACTCCGAAGCTATCAATACTAAAAATTCCCAGATCGAGGAGATCGGTAAATATGCTGAGTCTCTCAAGTCTCACGCTGAGGAGCTTACTGCTCAGGTGGGCGAGAGAAATGCTGAGCTATCTGCAAAGAGCAATGAGATCGCTCAGCTTCAGAAGGATATCAAGGCATATAATTCAACATTCGGCGATCTTACACAGGTATTTCAGAAGTATCAAAATCTTACTCCTGCTACCAAAAAGGGTCTTTCAGATGTATTCAACGAGGAACTTACCGTCAGAAGCTTCCTTTCCAGCGGCGCTCAGTGGGGTCATATCCAGGCTCTCTGGGAATTTGCACAGCAGAAGATCAACAACGAGGATTTCTCCGATATCGACACCCTCAATCAGATATTTGTTTACTTCTTAGACTTCCACAACAGCAGCTATCCCACTCCTCTTTACGAGCTGCTTGATACTAAGCCCGGCGATGCTTTTGATGAGGAGCAGCACACTAAGATCATGACAAGAGAGGAACGAAAGGCTGCGTTCTTTGATAACAAGAAGAAGGGCAGTGCTTCGGAGGGTCCTGTCAAGGAGGTCGTTCTCCACGGATTTAAAAATCTCAGAAACGGCCGTATCTTAAAGCCTTCCATTGTAAGAGTATAATGTTTCAGCCGCATTTTTCGTAACCGAAAAATGCGGCTGTTTTATGCGGAACCTTATGTAGCCCCGCCTGTACCAAGACCGAAACTGATCGAAAGAGCGTTGTTTACCTCATTCATGGAGGGAGTGTCAAGCTCTCCCATTCGTTCCTTGAGCCTTTTTTTGTCTATTGTACGGATCTGCTCAAGGAGAACCACACTGTCCTTTGAAAGTCCGCATTTGTCTGCATTAAGCTCAATATGAGTCGGAAGCTTTGCCTTTTCACGCTGGCTTGTAATTGCTGCGGCTATTACTGTCGGACTGTGACGGTTTCCTACATCGTTCTGGACTATCAGGACCGGTCTTATTCCTCCCTGCTCCGAGCCGACTACGGGGCTGAGATCCGCATAATATATTTCTCCTCTTTTTACAGACATTTTAGTATCATCCTTTCCTTGTTTTGTAGGAGATTTTTTCTGTCTGTTTATATTTTTACCGCCTGAAAGAAAAATAATCATAGAGCGAGAAATTTTCGCAAAAAAATAAGGGCATATCTCCGTCGGTATCATGGGGGAACGGCGGAAATATGCCCCTTATTATTTTATGCAAGGTGGGATATCGATGTTACGGTGGTAACAAGCAGATAACCCATGATAACAAGCCAGGGAAGTGACGTGAAAAGATATTTCCAGGTCCTGGCTTTTGTATATCCGTTTGTTTCAACAAGCTTTCCGTGGGCAGATGAGGTATATCTGACGATGATGATTATTGAACCCACAACGCAGGCAAGCCTGAAAAGCGATATAAGCGAAGAGATCAGCATCAAGGAAACTGACACATTCAGCAGGGCTGCCATATTGCTGAGATCGTTTATGTTAACTGACTGTATTACCACCAGCAGCACTGCCGACATTGTATTATTCAGTATATGAAGTAAGATGGAGGGGAGCAGTGAGCCGCTTTTTACGGCAATATATCCCCAGACAAGACCTATTGAAACTGCAGGCAGACACTGTGCTATGTTCTGATGCATAAGTCCGAACATAACTGCCGACATTATTATTCCGAAAAGATTTCCGTATTTTCGCAGACCCTCAAGAAGAACTCCGCGGAAAATAAGCTCCTCAAGTATCGGTCCGAGCAGACAGATGTAGATGTATATCAGCACATCGAGCCAAAGGGGATTGCCTTTTGGAGCAATGCTTACTGATGTGGTATTTTCAATGCTGAAATCTGACAGCTTTCCCATTGCAGCCATAAGGGCAAAGATAAGAATTAAATTAACAAAGGCTGCTATGGTTGCCACACTGAAGGTCATTGCTGTTGCTCCGAGAAAGCCTTTTCCGCTCAGTCCCGCAGTTTTCAGCCTGCTTTTAAGATCTGCCTTGGTGATAAGCAGACCTATTCCCAAAGCGGCGATATCTGCGGCAATAGGAAAGCCATAGGAATAGATGGCGTACATTACGGGGGTGGCACGGAGAATTTGCTTGCCTGCTTTGATACCTTCTTCTGTGAAGCTTCCGCCCATAATTCCCGAGGATATGGTCATTATAAGGGTATTGAGTCCGCTGAATACCAGCACGAGAACTATCATTATCCACGCAAGACGGAAATAATGCTTTCTCAGAAGCTTGTGTTCTTCGGCGTCCGGGAGTGAATAGGTGTTTTGATATGTCATAAAATTGCCTTTCTTTATATGCCAAAAACGCCCCGTATACGGAGCGAATTTGTTAGTTTCTGATTATTTTTATTACTGAGGGGGCTTTTTCGGGTGCTGCATCGCTGAAACGGAATAATCTTATAAATTCTTCGGCAGCAGCATCGATATCACAGCTTGACGAGGTAACAAGCTTTCCCAGAGACTCTCCCTTTTTAACATAATCACCGACTGTTTTGTTAAATATTATTCCGGCTGTGGGGTCTATATCTCCGCCTTTGACCTTTCGTCCTGCGCCCAGGCTGAGTGAGATAAGTCCCGTTTTTTCACAGGATATGCCTGAAATATAGCCGTCTCTGTCCGATATGACTTCTTTTGTATGCGTTGGGATGCCAAGGAGAGTATAGTCATAAAGAGCTTTTGGGTCTCCGCCCTGGAGCTCTGCCATTTTTTCAAGAGACTTTAATGCTTTTCCAGATGAAAGAGCTTCCGATGCAAGCTCTCTGCATTTTTCGGGTGAGCCGAGTCCTGCAAGGAAGAGCATTTCCGCTGCAAGAGTGATGGATATTTCATAAAGATCTTCGGGGCAGTTTCCCTTGAGGGCTTCTATCGCCTCAACTACTTCAACGGCATTTCCTACTGCCATTCCGAGGGGCTTTTCCATATTGGTCAGAACTGCTGTGCATTTTCTGCCTGCGAGCTTTCCGACTCTTATCATAGCTTCTGCAAGCTTTTCGGCATCGCCGTAATTTTTCATAAACGCGCCGTCGCCGACCTTAACGTCAAGGACTATTCCGTCAGCTCCTGTTGCCAGCTTTTTGCTCATTATGCTTGAACAGATAAGAGGTATACTGTCAACTGTGGCTGTAGCGTTTCTGAGGGCGTATATCTTTTTATCGGCGGGAACAAGTGAGCCTGTCTGACCCGAGATCGCAAATCCCGCTTCACGTATTATGGATATAAATTCGCTGTGTGTCAGAGATGTTCTGAGACCGGGGATCGCTTCAAGCTTATCTATGGTACCGCCCGTATGACCTAAGCCTCTTCCTGACATTTTCGGAACGTAAACTCCGCAGGCTGCGCAGATAGGTGCAGCTATGAGGGTCGTTTTATCTCCTATACCGCCTGTGCTGTGCTTGTCAATGCATATCTGTCCCAGTTCTTTTGAGGGAGCATAGGTATCGCCCGAATTTATCATTGCTGATGTAAGCGCGGAGGTCTCCTCGGGGCTCATACCGTTAAAGCATATTGCCATAAGCAGCGCCGACATCTGATAATCGGGGATATCTCCGCTGACAAAGCCCTTTGTTATCCATTCGATCTCATCGTTCGAAAGCTCGCTGCCTCGGCGTTTTTTCATTATAATGTCATAAGCGGTCATAGTTTTTTATCCTTCTATCTCAGCTTATCGTAATTCCCGGGAAATAATACTGAAGTATCTGATCGTAGGTATAGCCCTGCTTTGCAAGGATATTTGCGCCGTTCTGGCTCATTCCCACGCCGTGGCCGTAGCCGTATGTAACAAAGGTAAATTCGCCGTCTGCGTAGCTGACATCAAAGCACCAGCTCTTTATTCCGAATTTGAGGACATTTTCACGGATCTTTCTTCCCGAGATAGTGACCTGTCCGTCAACGTTAACGCTGCTTACATAGTTTCCGTCTATTCTTCCCGTAACGGTAAGCCAGTTTGCAGGATCGTCGGAAAGGGTAATTCCCAGGTAGCTTTCAAAGGCACTTCTGATATAGCTCTCGGAGAATGTGGTAATTACACCGTAATTCGGGTCGGAAGCAATATCAAAGGGGGTTGAAACGCTGGTAAGATAGGGGACGGGATTGCCTCCCCACACGTTTTCCGCGGAGGCTGTTGTACCCGCTGAGGAAGCGGTATAAACGGTCTGGGCGGGCGTTCCGTTATAATAGCAGCATTTTCCGAATACTGCGTCAACGGCTTGTCTTACTTCATCGGGAATATCGTGCTTTACAAGCACCGAAGGGATAAGACCGTTTACATTGTGGTATTTTACATATGAATAAGCGGCAACTGCCTGAGCCTTGAGTGCCTCTTGATCGAAAGAGGGTGACATCTCTGTGGAAACTATCATACAAACAAGATCGTATGCGTTTATTTCCTGAACGCTGCCGTCAAATCTTGCGGTGACTATCTCTGTGCCTTCGGGAGTTGTGGTGGTAAGCTCGGTCTCCGAAGGAACGGGTTCGGAAAAGCTGGGGATAGTTTCAAAATATGTGCCTGTTGATGAAACTGTGGTGGTCTCGTCAGGGTAGTAGCTGCTCCAGAAATCTACTGTACTTTCGGGAGCAGGCTCAGTCTGGCTATTGTATTCAGACTGCATTTCACCAAGCTTCTGCATTATTTCTTCCTGAGTTGGTCCCTTGTCAAGCTCAGAAAGAAGATCGGGGGAAGTCTGCTCCTCGTCTGCAAATGCGCTGTTATTTTCTATCACAGCTTCACCGAGTGTATTTTCCGATATTACAATATCCAGGTCGGTATCCTCGGGGACCATATCATATTCGGTATCGTCAGCGGGCTCGGCCTTGGAAGCTTCTGTATCGGCTCCCGCACTTTCTGTGGCGGCAGTATCCTCGGCGGAAACAGGTACTTCGGTCGTTGCTTCGGGTGCTGTGTATATTGGTGTTGCAGCAGGAGCGGTATCTTCGGAAGAATTATCGGGGGAAGCCTGATAGCCGGGGGTATTGCTTATATGGCTGCTCACCCTTTCATTATCCGAACTGTCGGGGAGATATGCTCCGTTTCTATCATTTCCCAATATGCCTGATATATTCACCGGCATTTCCGCTTTTAAAACAGATGCTTCTGTTTCCTGCTCAGTCTGCTCGGTGGCGGTGTTAAAGTAATATTCCTTGGATATTTCAGCATCGCTGGCATCGTCTACCATACAGAAGGCGAACGTGTAAAATGCTCCGATGGCGCATAATGCCGCAATTCCGTTGAGGACAGCTCTCACTTTCATAGTATTATCCTTTCTCGTTTGTTTTTTTCTCTCTTTTTTAAGGACAAGTGCAGATCTCCTTTGACAATCACTCGTCTATATATGTACCGCCGTTATATTTATAATAGATAGCGGGCCATTTCGGGTTAGGATTTTTGCTGAATTTTGTTGTATCAAAGTTTTCGGCGGTCTCTCCGTCTCTCAGCTTTCTTGCGACAAGAACGTGACGGGAGTCGTCCCATTCGGTGGAGCAGGTGGAAAGGGTGAGATATGCGTCATTCTCATTGCAGTCTACGCCTGAAATGATGGTGCTTCGCTTGGTGATCTCGTCCATAAACTTCTCATAGGTATAATTATCATTGAAATCAATGTAATTCTGATAATCGAAAAGGGGTCTGTTGTCGTCATGCTCCGGCTTTGTATTTATAACAAAGGAGGAGATTATTACATAGGTATCTTCGGAATAATTGGTGTTAAAGTAGATGAAGGGGTTCTTGAGCCAATATGCGGGGTCCCAGCGGTAGTAGTCGAGGTTTCCGAACATTGTGCCGTCCTTCTGATTATGGGCATACAGGATAATGTTGTCCGAACGCTCATAGCCGTCTGCAACGTTTCTGTAATCGGCAAAGCAGGTGCCGCATTGCCTCTGGTTGTCATAGAAATTATGGTTAAGGTAGTATTCATTGTCCTTTCCCTTTACCACAGGCTCGTCAACACAGTTGGGGATACGGACATATCCTATTGTGTCCGCATTTATGGTAAGCAGCTCCTGAGCGGCAGGAAGAACTGTCAGGGGAGGTCTTTCCTCGGGAGCAAGCTCTCCGTTGCTTTCGGGTTGTATTTCTGTTTCAGCAGGAGCTTCCTGAGTGATGACAGACTGCTGTGCTTTCTGGTAAATGACTTTCAGGGTATTGTGATTTTGCTTTGCCTCGTACATCTCATAAAAGTAGTTTCCGAGAATTACAGCACATACAATAAGCACAATTATTGACAAGATCACTATAAGCTTGTTTATGATCTCGGAGGAGCTGTCGCCCTTCTGAGGAATAAAGGATTCCTTAAAGCTTTTTTTTACCTTGGGTTTTGAGGCCCTTCTTGGGGTGGAGCCTCTTGCTTCATCGCTCATTGACATATGATATAACCTCTTAAAAATATTTTATGCGCTTTTTCTTCGGCAGTTTAATTGCCATCGGAGCTTGCCGAAGCGGTGGTCTGCTCGGTAACAGGGGCGGTGGTGCCGTTCTGAACGATCGGAGCAAGAGACAGCTTGGTAGTTGTATCGCCTTCGGAGCTTTCGGGAACTTCAGTCTCTTCTTCTGATGTTTCCGATGTGGGATCGGTATAACAGGGAGCTTTTGTTCCGTTTTCGTATATGGGAGCCAGTCCCAGTCTTGATCTTTCCTCGTGGTCTATTTTTAGTGTACGGGGAGTGGTGGTGGTTTCTTCGGTGGTTTCGGTAATAGGCTCTGTAGTAGTTTCAACAGTGGTCTCAACGGTCGTTTCGGTGACTGTTTCGGATACTGTTGTCTCAGATGATGTTTCGGACTCGCTGCGGCTCAGTATCGCATCCCAGTCTATCTGCTTTGCATTGGGATTGAGCCTTGCAGAGGAAAAGTCTATCGCCGAAATATCCTCGCCCTCACGTACCTTTCTTGCCATAACGACAAATCGTGAATCGGAATATTCGTTGCTGCAGGTGGAAAGCACAAGGAGCTTGTCCCCGTAAGCTACGTCAATAGGCGGAATGATCTGGTTTCTCTCATTTACCTGAGACATATACCAATTAAAGGTGCTCTCATTATTCAGAGTTTCGATATAATCGTGATAATGGAATACCTCGCCTGCGGAATCCTGCTTTTCGTAGACATTTGTTACGAAATATCCGAAAATGATATAGTCGCCGATACCGTATTCGGTGTTGAATACAACTATCGGATTTTTCTTGTAAAAGTCAACATTGTTTTTATAGTATTTGAGATTTCCGAACATTGTGCCGTCCTCCTGGTTATGACCATAGAGAACGATGTTGGGAGAAGTGTACTCCTCGCTGACGGTGCAGCGGTAATCCATAAAAATGGAGCCTGCCTTATTTTTCCTGTCGTTATAGGTATGGGTGAGATAATAGATGTTATCCGTTCCCTGAACAACGGGCAGTCTTATTCCGCAGCCGTCGATCTCAATAAATCCCTTAACGTTGTCGGAAAGCTCGATAAAGCTGTCCATAACGCTTTCGTTATGCTCAATACGCTCCTCGGTGGTGGGGGGGATAGTCTCGACCTCGCCTGCTTCGTTTATCGTAGTGGCTACAGTCGTTGTAACCATTTCGGCAATGCTTTCCGCTTCCTCCTGAGCTTCCTCGGACTGCACCAGGGTGCTGATAAGCATAATTCCCGCTGCGATGAACACTCCTGTCGAGGCGATAAAAACGATCTTTCGGATTATTTCTGCCGCACTGTCGCCCTTCCAGGGGATAATTCCTTGTATGAAGGGACGCTTTTGCTGATTTTCATTATCCGAAGCTTTGGGCGTTTCCGTCTCATTGCCGGTGTTTTTCGTCACTGAAGCTGCTTTTTCGGCATTGTTTTTAGCAGCATCATTCTCATCGGAAATATTGCTGTCAGGCTCAAAATTTGCATCGGAAGCGTTGTCGGGGAAGCTCTCGGATACGGGAGTCTCCTCGGAAAGCTTGGCAGAGGTAGCGTCAATTCCTGCTTCCTCATCGAAAATAACTATCATTCCGTCCTCGTCTGTAACGGGTTCGGTGATTATCTCTTTTTGCTGTTCAGCTTCCGCAGTATTCGGCGCTTTGCTTTCGGAGAAGCTTACGTTCTCCTCGGGACCGTCCGAGATCTCAACGGGGGGCTTGTCGATAGTGCTCTGAAAACCGCTGCCGAATGCAGCTGCATCTTCAAAAAACTTGGAAAAATCCCTGATATCTCTGGGGGGATTTTCGGTATCTATGTTTACATCGGGCTTTGGGTCGCTTTTGATGTCATCGGGGATAAAATCCTCAATGAGACTGTCGAAAAAGCCCGATACGGCCGCTTCATTTTCAGTGGCCTTTTTTTCTTCTGACATATATCATTACCTCAATAATTTATATGGATCAGTTTCCGTAAATAAAATTCCAGTCAGGCTCCTTGGCGTCGGGGTTGAGCTTGGCAAGCGAAGTGTCTACCTCGGGGCTTTCGCCGTCCCGGACCTTTCTGCCGATAACAATGAACCTTGAAGGCTCAAACTCGTTGCTGCAGGTGGAAAGGGTCATAAACTGGTCGCCCTCCTGTACGTCAACGCCTGTGATTATCTCGGAGCGCTCTGTCACATTCTTCATAAACTGCTCGTAGGTGTACTCCTTTGAGCCGAAGCGGATATAATTCTGATAATCGAAAACAACACCGTCTCTTGTCTGGTCGGGATTGACCTCGCACACGAAAAGAGCAATGATCTTATATGTATACTCCTCATAGAGATTGGAGAATGTGAACGTGGGGTGCTGGAGATAGAAGTCAAACTTGCTTGTATTCTGCTTGGTGATCTTGTACTTCTGGAGGGTGCCGAACATTGTACCGTTGGCTTGATTATGACCGTAAAGGATAATGTTGTCGCTCTGTCTGAAGCCGTAGTCGTTTACAACACAGCGGAAATCCGCAAATACGGTTCCCGGCTGGGAGCTTCTGCCGTTGAAATCGTGGTTAAGATAATAATCATTGTCGCCGCACTGTACCACAACATTGTTGATGGACGTTCCGCCGACTGTTATCCAGCCTGCGGTGTCGGGATTATCGGCAATGAAGCTTTTCATAGAGTCAAGCTCCACAAGAGGCTCGAGAACGGTTGTAGCTTCTGTTGTAGTTGTTTCGGAAACTGTGGTGGTCTCGGGAACGGTGGTCTCCTGGGTTATCATTACGGTATCGGTGTGGCGGTCGGCAAGCTCATTGTTAAGGTTTTCAGCACGCTTCTCCTGAATAAGATAATATGCAAGATAACCGAGAGAAATAACCAGTATGATTGAAGCAACGATTATTATGACCGTTCTTGATTTTTGCTCTTTGTTGTTCATCTGTTCTACCTCAAAATTTATATTTTTATTATGTTATTTAAATATAACTGTCCAGTCGGGTTCCTTTGCGTTGGGGTTAAGATATGCGGACGATGTGTCAACCGCAGTATCCTCGCCCTTTCGGGTCTTTCTTGCAAATATCACAAATCTTGAGGGCTCAAACTCGTTGCTGCAGGTGGAAAGTGTAAGGAACTCGTCTCCGTACTTAACATCAACAGAAGTAACGATCTGAGAACGCTCGGTGATATTTTCGATAAACTCGTTATATACAGCCTTGTCGGAGAGGTCAAGATAATTATGATAATCAAAGACCACGCCGTCCGAAGTCTGCTCGGGCTTTACCTCCGTTACAAAATACGCAAAAATCTTGTAAACGTCGGAACGGTAATTGGAGTTGAATGTAATAGTCGGGTGCTGAATGTAGTGATTAAGATTTTTCTTGTAATCCTTGAGGCTGCCGAACATCGTTCTGTCCTTCTGGTTGTGACCGTAAAGAACAAGATTGTCCGACCTCTTTGAAGCTGTGAGGACATTTCGGTAATCGAGGAAAACCGTTCCTGCCTTGTTGCTGCTGCCGTCAAACGCAGTTTTGAGATAATCCTCGTTATTGCCCGTCTGAACAACGGGGAAGTCCACCTCGGTGCCTTCAATGCAGATATATCCTACAGTATCGGGATTTATCTTCAGCATTTCCTCCGCTCCCGCCAGAGTCTGTCCGTCCGAAGCGTGAGCTATTACCGACTGATAGATACTTTTGAGCGAGTCGTTTAACTGCTTTGCGGAAAATGACAGTCTGAACTCGTTTGCCAGTATCAGACCGCAGGCGATAAGCACCAGCACCGCAAACTGAGTAAACAGCTTGGACAATATTTCCTTTGCACTGTCGCCCTTTTGTATAAGAAGCCAATGGCCTCGTTTTGCTTTTTTCTTTGCCTTAACGGCTTTTTTGTACGCTTTTTTAGCGCTTTTTGACATTGCCATTTTAAAGTTTCTCCCTGCCTGCTTTGTGGCGGGCACAGACGTATTGAAGATTTACCCCTGTATAACGTCTATATAATTCTATAATACACTTTTTCGGTCTCAATGTCAAGAAAACGGCATAAAGTTTGTGACATATATCAAATACTGCCTGCACTTTTTTACGAATAGGGGTGATATTTCACTTTATTTACACAGCTCTGTCAAATTATCCTATCCTGAAATGCTTTACCTCGGTCTCTTCTACGGCTTTTTGGATAAGAGGCTCAAAATCAAAGGAGTTCTGTGCTTGAGTGACCTCTTCAAGTGTGGGACGGGTCTTGGGGTGCTTGGGAGTGAAAACGGTGCAGCAGTCCTCGTAGGGCTCGATGGATATGTCAAAAGTGTCTATCTTACGGGCTATGGCGATTATCTCGGTCTTATCCATACCGATAACGGGACGGAAAACGGGCATACGGCAGGCGTTGTCGGTGCATACGATAGCGCCCATGGTCTGGCTTGCCACCTGTCCCACGCTTTCGCCTGTGATAAGGGCAGTGATGTCGTTTTTCTCGCAGATACGCTGGGCTATCTCCATCATAAGGCGGCGCATAATAATGGTGAACAGCTCCTCGGGGCAGTTATCCCTGAGAGCCTCCTGTATCTCGGTGAAGGGAACGCAGTAAAACGTGGTATCTCCGCACCAGGGAGCGATCTTCTCGCAGAGCCTTTCCACCTTGAGACGTGCTCTGTCGGAAGTGTATGGAGGAGAAACATAGTGGATAGCCGAGATGTCGATGCCCCGCTTTGCCATCATATATCCCGCAACGGGGCTGTCAATGCCGCCCGAGAGCAGGAGCATAGCCTTGCCCGATGTTCCTACGGGAATACCGCCTGCCGCTTCTCTGTTGCCTGTGTGGATATATGCGTTTGTGTCCCTTATCTCCACGTTGACGGTGACATCGGGATTTTTAACGTCCACCTCAAGACGGGGAAATTTGTCAAGTATCCGTCCGCCAAGCTCGGCGCATATTTCGGGTGACCTCATTGGGAACCGTTTGTCCGAACGCTTAGCCTGTACCTTGAATGTGCGCGCGCAGGAAAGCTCCTCGCCGCAGTATTCGAGAACATCACGGCAGATGACTTCAAAATCCTTCTCGGTTATCATTGCACGGCATATGGCTGCTGCGCCGAATACCTTTGAAGCGCGCGAAACAGCCTCGTCCATATCTATGCTGTCGTCCGCAGGCTCGCAGTATATCATTGACTGTGAACGTGTGTAGATGAATTTGCCGAGGGGCTTGAGGCGGTGGCGGAGATTTTTTATGAACGCTTCCTCAAAATTTCTTTTGTTTAAGCCCTTGAGTGCGATCTCGCCCTCTTTGAGCAGAATGATTTCTTTCATAGAGAATGTTATCCTTTCAAATCAGTTATGTATGCTGCTTACGGCTTTCTTTGAAAGCTTTCTTATATTTGAGTATTCGGGGCGCAGTGCCTTGTAGAAGCGCAGACCCTCTTCCATACCGAATTTCTTTGTCATACCCGTATAGAAATGCTGCTTGTCCGAAGAGGATCTGGCAAGGTCGATTATTGCCTTTACCGCATCTCCGCCTATTCCCTCGGCGCTGAATATACCCATAATTCTTACAGCTTCGGGAGACGTATTATCTTTATCGCCTGAAATATCATCTGAAGGCTTGTTTTCCGGAACTGACTTCTCGTCGGAATCTTTTTCGGAAAGGGGAGAGGGCTTATTCTCGGGAACCGGTGCTTCGGATGACAGAGCGGTATCTGATACAGAGATATTCTCGTCTGCTTTCATCGGCAGCATTGCAGGGTCAACGAGCGTCTGTCTGAAAACATGGCGGATATTCGGTATCAGCTTTATTTCCAGATCGCTTATGCCCATTGTCTTTTCCCAGAAGGATTTTACTGCAAGGTAGCCGTTGTCGGCGCTTACTATGAAAAATTTCCTGTCCCTGCTGACCGCCGCAAGATAGCCGAGAAAAGAGTCAAGCTGAAAATCGAGGGCATTTTTTGCTCCTGCCGTTACGCTGATATAGTTTACCTTTGCCTTTGACGACATTACGTTCCTGTGAGCGTCAAAGCTGAGGCTTGCGGCGCTCAGGGTATAAAAGATATAAACGGTATCGCTTTCGGTAAGCTTTTCGATACCTGCAAGCCCTGCAGAGGTCACGTTTTCGAAATCTACAAGAAAAACAGACATATTATCATTCCTTTATCATCTTTTTGCGAGACTGAGATATCCTTCCTGAATGGCGGTGACAAGAGCCTCCACCTCGCCGCAGGAGGACATTCTGCTGAGTGAAACTCTTATTGCGGAATCGGCTGTCTTGTCGGGAATGCCCATAGCGGTGAGGACGCTGCTGTGCCCCCCTTTGGAGCAGGCTGAGCCGCTTGAGACATAAATATTCTTGCTTTCCAGAAAATGAAGCATTATTTCCGAACGTATACCGCTTACGGAAAAATTAAGAATATAGGGGCACTGCTCCTCAGCATTGGAATTGATGGTGATGTAATTTAGAGCGGAAAGCTTTTTTCTGAGTCTGCCGCTAAGCTCCTCTGCATTGGAATATGCGGTGGCGATGGTGGGGAGCTGAGAACGTACAGCCGCTCCGAATGCACTGATAAGGGGGACGGATTCCGTACCCGAGCGCAGACCCTTTTCCTGTCCGCCGCCTATCATTCTCGGAGCTATTCGTATGCCCTTGCGAATATACATAGCTCCCACTCCCTTGGGAGCGTGTACCTTGTGACCGCTTACCGTGATAAGGTCGGCGTTCAGGTCGGCGGTCTTGATGGGGAGCTTCATAAATGCCTGGACAGCGTCGCAATGAGTGATACAATCGGGATAAAGACGTTTTATCTGAGTGAATATCCGCTTTACGGGCATAATTGCTCCCGTTTCATTGTTGACGTACATACAGGAGGCAAGACAGGTGTTGTTATCAACTGCCGCCACAAATTCGTCTGCGTCCACAGAGCCGTCCCTCTGAGGCTTTATGCGGACTGCTTCAAAGCCGTTTTTTTCAAGAAGCTTGACAGTTTCCTCAACAGAAGGATGTTCCACCGCCGAAACAACTATCTTCTTTTTCCTTCTGCCGTAATTCTCGGCTGCACCCAGGATAAGAGTGTTGTTTGCCTCTGTAGCACCCGATGTAAAGGTGATGCATTCGGGCTGACATACAAGGGCGGCAGCAATGGATTTTCTTGCGTCGGTAACGGCAAGCTCGGCACTGAGTCCGACTTTATGTAAAGACGACGGATTTCCGTAATTCTCGGTCATAGCCGCAATGCAGGCGCTTACTGCTTCTTCGCAGGGCTTTGTGGTAGCGGCATTGTCAAGATATGCAGGCATAATATCATCCTTTCAGCATTGTACGGTGCATAATTATTTTTATTATACTACATTTTTCGCCGGATTTCTATAGTTTACGCAAAAAATATCCGATTTGCCTTTCAACTTAGTGGTTTTGAACATAATGTAAGCAGATTTTTATATAGATAATGTCGATACTACAGAAAATATATACCACTGAAATGAAATATCGCAAGAAAATTAACAATAGCAGTTAACAAATATGGTATAATAAAGTAAATATAATGTCGCTTTTTGCGGTTAAAATAACGTACACTTTATTTGGAAAGATGGGTTTTTCATATGGCAGCAGCTTTTGGAAAAAAGGCAGGATCTAAAACGGCTAAAGAAGGAAAAAAATTATTTACGGGCGGAAAAACGCTTGTGATCGGTAAAAAAACTACGATACGCGGACGTATCGTAAGGCTTTCGGTCATCGGTGTCCTTGCAGCGATAATCACACTTACCGCATTTAATCTTATAATGATGTACAGCAGCGTTTCCGCTTCGTCCAAAAGCGAGATAGAACTGCTTACGATATCATATTCGTCTGCCATATCCAATGCAGATGTTTCCAAGAACAAGAATTATCTCAACGATATTTTTACAAGCTTTGACGATGTAAATACATACGGCGGCTTCGGCTTTGTTGTTACCGAGGCGGGCGGTATTATTTCCCAGACCTCCAGCGAGCTTTTAAATAAAGGCGATAATCTTAATGACAAGGCTGTGGAGGATACGGGCTACAGCGAGCTTGCTGCTCTGGTGGACACCCTTAACCGCAATAATTATGACTATGACAAAATTGTTAAGCAGGGTCAGAAGGTCATTACTCTTTGCGGAGATAAGTATCTTGCAGGCTGGTCTAATATTGACAATTTCGATACCTGCTACACCTTTATCCTGCTCCCTTACAACAGCATAATGAAGCCATTTACTGTTTCCGCAGTGATAGCCCTTTCCATTGCTGTGATATTTATCGCTGCTTCTGTGGCAGTTTCGCTTAGTGCCGCGCAGAAGATAACAAAGCCCATAACCGACGCCATCGACCGCCTGACAGCCCTTTCCAAAGGAGATCTTGAGTCGCCCTCTCCCGTTACTGACAGAAACGATGAGACCTTTGTGCTTCTTTCTTCTTTAAATGATACGATTACGTCGCTCAACGCATATATTTCAGATATCAGAAACGTTCTCTCCGCTGTTGCCGACGGTGACCTTCTTGTCTGCTCCGATACAGTCTACACGGGTGATTTTGAGACTATCAAAAACGCTCTCGACAAGATAAGAGCGTCTCTTAACGGCACATTCAGCGAGGTGCATAAGGCTGCTCTTTCCGTTAAGGAATGTTCGGTCCATGTTTCCGACGGAACTGCTGTCCTTTCAAAGAACACCTCCGACGAGGCAGGCACTATGCAGCAGCTCACTGCTTCCATAGCTCAGATAAATGAAAAGATAAACGAAAATGCCAGAGAGGCTGAAAATGCCCGCAGGCTCACTGCTTCCGCCGATGAGGCAGCCGAGCAGGGAAGCGGTAATATGCGCCGTATGATCGAAGCTATCAAGGAGATAGAGACCTCAGCTTCGGAGATCGAAAAGATAATAAACGTTATTGACGACATTGCCTTCCAGACCAATATCCTTGCTCTTAACGCCGCTGTTGAGGCTGCCCGTGCAGGAGACGCAGGCAAGGGCTTTGCCGTTGTTGCCGACGAGGTAAGGAACCTTGCAAACAAATCCGCCGAGGCTGCCGCTCAGACAGGTGTGCTTATCGGAAATTCCATCGAGTCCGTCAGAAACGGAACAGAGCTTGCCGACGCTACAGCAAGGTCGCTTGACAAGGTGGTGGAAATGGTTTCCTCGGTTTCCGATATTATGGACAGGATCGCCGTTTCAGCCGCAGATCAGGCTGAGTCCGTTGCACAGATAAATAACGGAATGGAGTCGATAAACGGAAGTATCAGGGACAATTCCGTTACTGCGGAAAAGAATGCAGAGGTATCTCAGGAGCTTTCAGACCAGTTTGAGGTGCTCAGCAGTCATATCAACAGATTTAAATTCAAGGCGTAACTGCCTGTTGTCAAAAGAGGTGCTTTTTATGGAATTTACCGAGCTTCAGAATGCGCTGAAGGACGCTATGAAAGCGAAGGATACTATGAAAAAGGAGGCTGTGCAGACGCTTATTGCAGCTGTTAAAAAAGCTGCCATAGACGGCGGAACAAGGGATAATATTTCCTCGGAGCTGGTTGACAGCGTTATCCTAAAGGAGCTTAAGGTCGCAAAGGAGCAGGTGGATACCTGTCCTCCCGAGTGCGAGAGCCAGCTTGAGGAATACAGGCTCAAGTACGATATAATCAAAAGCTTTGCCCCTGCTCAGATGTCCGAAGAGGAGCTTTATCCCCTCATTAAGGAAAAATTCGGTGAGCTTATTGCTTCGGGAAACAAGGGCGCATATATGAAGGCTGTTATGGCTGAGCTTAAAGGCAAGGCAGACGGCAAGCTTATCAACAAGGTCATATCCGATATCGCTTCGGGAAAATAAGATAACAAAAATGCCTCGGGAAAATGCAGGCAAGCATAAATTCCCGAGGCTTTATTTTTTTTACAGAGCCGTTACAAGAGTGCAGGCTGTTCCGACGCATAAAACTGCCGATACCCAGAAGGTGGGGCATTTTAACAATGCCTGCCAGCAAAGCTTCTTTTCTTCGCTGTCATCAAATGTGTAGGAGTAATCTGTAACGATAATGTCGCTGTTTGTAAGCTTTCCCTGTTTTTTCCAAAGAAGCACCAGAGCGATTATACCGATGACCATTTCAATTGCGAATACGATCATTTCTCCGGTCGCTGCCGCTTCTGCTCCGATAGAGGGGGCAAGCTTGTATTCGAAGATATAGCCTATGATAAATGCATTCAGATTTGCAGTCATATGACAAATGACAGACGAAATGACCGAACCGCTCTTGAGGGCGATATATCCGAATACGAGACCAAGCAGGAAGCCGTTGAACATCTGATTGAAGTTGCAGTGCATAAGTCCGAAGAACATTGCCGAGGCAAGAAGCGCAAAGGTGCGGTTCACGGGAGCGAGAAGATTCATCACCGCTCCTCTGAACATCAGCTCTTCAAGCACGGGCGCTGCAATGACCATATAAATAAAGAGCATGATATTCGTTACAACATCGTCCGAAAAGCTCATTGCGGAGGTCACGGTTTCATTTATTCCCGAATATCCGGTAAGTCCCATCACCAGATTCTGGATCAAAATCGATGCTCCCTGAATGCCAAGTATCCCTACACAGGCAAGTACGACCGATGAAGCAGGGGACTGTATCCTGCCGAGGACGCTTTTGAGCTTAAACTGCTTTTTTCCAACACATATAATGATAAGGGATATGATATTTGCAGCAACCATTGTGACTGCGTTAATGTATACCATCTCGTTTCCCGACATAAGCTGAGCTGAAAGTGCTTCGCTGAGCTGCTGAGTGTTATAATCGGGGTGTTCCGCAATTATCTGCGGTACCATACTTGCAGACATAACAGAGGTTATGACCATCATTATGACCATCGCAATCACCTGCTGCCAGATAATGAGCGAGCCTGCCCAGTTGTAGCCGCTTTTTATCTTCCTGCGGAGCATTACAGGATTTTCGCCTTCCTCGGGTATGGCTTGCTGTCCCCAGGAATATTCCGGGGCAGAAGCTTCGCTTTCTGTTTTGTTCAGCGTGGTGTTAGTGTTTTCGTTGATATCACTCATAAGTCATTCTCCTTTTATGAAACAAATTGTTATCAGCCTAAAACTATTGCTCCCGTCTGCAGCATAACGCCTAAAACGGAATTTGCAAGAGCAAGTATCAGGGCAATAATATTTATTGCGATAATAAAGCCTGTTTTGTGGGTCTCACGATTTTTTATGCTGAATACAAGGCTTATTATACTGCACGGGTATGTTACGATGGGGAGCAGAAGCGCAAATACAGCACCGATTATCATTAAAACGAGACTGGGGATATGAATTTTCTTTTCCATAAAAAATTACCTCTTTCTGAAATATTGTTATTTGTTTTGATTATGCTTTTTTCTCATTCGTAAATAGAAGCCGATCGATTTGCTGCCGAAAAAAACAAATTCAACGACGACCAGCAGATATATGGGCACGATCCATATCAGCTCCGGTTCATTTATGCTCAGAATAACGCTGAATACTAATGAGAATATGGCAAAAAGCATCATCGGTATACCCAGAGTAAGCGCCATTCTCTGCGCCCTCTTGAGCATTGTGGCGCCGTCGGTGTAAAATTCGGGACATTCTTCATCATCGGAATATTCCTTTGACCATACTACAAAGCACATTGTCCTCATTATGGAAGTAAATTCCAGCTTCCAGCCGTCATCCTTGCCTTGGAGATAGTAGTCGTCAGAGGCTTCACCCTGATAATCAACCACAAATTTCATATGGCAGGGCTGTGATTTGATAAAGTAAAAGGTGACTCCCATTTCATCAAATCGGTAGAATTTCCAGCCCTTCAGAGCCATTTCCTCTACCATTTTCTCCGCTTTGTCGGGGGCATAAAACCAGCCGAGAGGATTGCGCTTTATCATCTGACCGCTTTTGAGCATCTGCTTTTCTTCCTCTTTGGAATAGATGAAATTCTCCTGCGGGATAGTTTTTACAAAGCCTGTAAGTCCAAGGTCTGCGCTTGTCTTTGAAAGGTTTTTGTTTGCCTTCCAGCCGCTTATAAGAAGTATAAGCAGGAGTATCTCCAGTGCAGCGGCAGAAATAAAATGCAGATTTTTTAGTACGAAACGTCCGCCCTCTACCGCCGAGCCTCCGAAGCCCGACAGAAATCCCAGGAAATGACAGAATAAGAATACGATAAGAAGTATTGAAATTCTGTTAGCTGTCTGCCAGAATTTGTATGATGGGATATTCTTTGTTTCGGTATCGGGATTATAGGCTATGTATATATTCCTGCTGCCGCAGACCGATACCCAGCCGTTTTCCGAAACTCCTTTCGGAGCCTTGCCGCCGCAGTTTTTCAGCCTGCATATGCGGTATATCACATCGGTTTTGTCACCCTCCTCAAAGGTGAACATTCCGGACAGGGGAGAAAAGGCTGAAAGATGATATCCCGAGCTGTGAAGCGATGCCAGCTTTTTTTCTGTCACGGTAACGTCCCAAAACCAGAATGGCATGAATTTTTTCATACGCTGTTGTCCTCCTTAAAATAGTCCTCCATAGTCCTCATATCCTCGCATACCTGCTTGATGCGCTTCATTTCAGCTCTCAGAAGCTCTTTGCCAATATCCGTTATCTCATAGATTATGCGCTTGTCACTGTCATCGTAAACCGAGATTATACCGTCGCGCTGCATTTTGGTCAGCGTTCCGTATATTGTTCCCGACCCAAGCTTTATACGGTCATGAGTCAGCTCCGATACGAATTTGGCAATGCCGTAGCCGTGCCTCGGTTCGCTCATTGAAAGAAGAATGTAAAACGCGGTCTCTGTCATAGGAAGATATGATCTGAACAGCTTTTCTTTATCCATTCTTCATATTCTCCTCTCCTATACCTCAGTCAAGAACGACGGATTTTTTCTTTCCGTTCTTATTCCTCGGGTATTCCCTTATGCGTGTGACGTATTCAAGATTGATTATCTCCTGTCCGCCGTTCATATTTTCAATGGTTATCCATTCGCCGTCTATCTCGCCGATAGTTCCCGAGATCTGTTCGGTAGAGGAATTCATTGTGTAGATAATGCACTCCTTGCCGATGAATTTTTTTACAAGCTCTGTCATAATGATCTTTCCTTTCTTTTTCCTCAAATGCCGCATATGAACAGCTGCTGCTGTCCGCCGCTGCCTTATGGACATTGCGATAATGATAAATACTACAATGAAAATGAAATATGTGCCGGAATTCAAATCGATCGCTGTCCTTTCGGTAAAAATACATTTCGCTGTGACATATCGAACCTTGATATGTCACGGTGTGATATATATCATGATTTGAGTATATCACGCCGCGACATATCTGTCAATAGCTTTCTATACGATTTGTTATTTTTTACAAAATTCAACCTCAGATTTGATGAATAAATGTCATTATTTTGCATTGTATTAAGCTTTGATTAAAAAAAATAAATCTTATTGACATATTTTACCGCCCGTGCTATAATAAATATACAGATTTTTTTAATAAAAGGAGAATGTTTTCTATGATAAAGCGCAGAATAGCTTCTGTTTTTCTGGCAGCAGTCCTTGCAGCTTCAGCGATTCCCACAATGTCTGCAACGGCTTCCGCAGCCTGGGTAAAATCCGAAAGCGGCTACAGCTATAAGGACGATGAAACAGGCAAAAAGCTTACAGGCTGGCAGACCATCGACGGCAATAAGTATTATTTTGACAAAAATGGCTATGCTGTTACCGGCTGGAAGAAGATAGGGGATAACAAGTATTATTTCAACGCTTCCAAAAAAGGAAAAATGATTACAGGCTGGAGCAAGATAGGCGGCAGCAGATATTATTTCGGCAAGGACGGAAAAATGAGAACGGGCTTTGTCAAGCTCAGCGGAAAGACATATTATTTCGGCAAAGACGGCAAGATGAGAACGGGAAAGCTGAAGATAAACGGAAAGGTTTATGATTTCGGCAATGACGGCGTATTAAAGAGCGGAGCCTCTGCGGACAGCTCTTCAAAGCTTATGGCTCCTCTTGACGGTCTCAAGTGGGGAATGAGCCGGAGCGATGTTATCAAAAAGGGAAATTTCAATAAGTATGTAAATGCCGACTCGGTCCTTGTTGTTCAGGATTCCGATCCGTATAAGTATTATATTTTCGATAAAAACGACAAGCTTGTCTGTGTTGGATATGTTTCTTATGAGGGAACAAAATATCTTGACACATTTAAGAGCTATTTCAAAAAAGCTGGCTGGAAGTTTGAAAGGTCAACCAAAGACGGCGCTGAGTATACATACGAATATTCCAAGGATGACAGCTTAGGCGGAATTTTCTGCAATGATGAAATGGTTATGACAATGGTATTCTCAGATGATGTTACATCTCAGCTTGAAAGCGGAGTAGATCTTTCGGATATAGTTGATCTCGGCTGAGAATAAATGAAAACGGCTTCGGAGCATCATAGTTCCGAAGCCGTTTTATGACTAAAGCAGATCCTTTCTCAGCTCCGAAAGGATCTTTTTTTCCCGACGTGAGACCTGCACCTGGGTCATTCCCAGAGCTTCGGCGGCACGGCTCTGGGTAAATGAGCGGAAATACCGAAGAAATATAAGCTTTCTGTCCTTGGCGTCAAGCCTGTCCATGGCTTGCCTGAGAGCAATTCCCTCATATATGTCCGATTCCCTGAAAGGGGAGGGGATATCCTGCTCCTCACTTTCGTCGCTTTCTCCGTATCTTGTGAGAGACAGACAGGGCTGTGCCGCCGACAGCGCTTCCGCTATCTCATCGGGCGAGCAGTTCATTTCCAGCGCAAGCTCTGCAATGGAAGGCTCTCTGCCGTTTCGGGAAATAAAGCTGTTTTTTTCACGTACAGCCTTTAAGGACAGCTCCTTGAGGCTTCGGCTCACCTTTACCGTTCCGCCGTCACGGAAAATTCGTTTTATCTCGCCAAGTATTACGGGAACTGCATAGGTGGAAAATTTGACGCCCCGGTCTTCGTCAAAGGAATTTGCTGCCTTTACAAGCCCTACGCAGCCTGAGCTGTAAAGCTCCTCGTACTCGATGCCGCGGTTTCTGAAACGGTTGGCGCATAGGTGGACAAGTCCGAGATTTTCCGTTACAAGCCTGTCTCTGCTTTCCCTGACGGATATCTCAGCAGCGTTCATTTTCCGCAGCCCCCGTCCTTACAAGACTTGTTGAGAAAATACGTTTTTTCATAATGACCGAGGTGCCTTTTCCCACCGAGCTTTTAACGCTGACGCTGTCCATAAAGCTTTCCATAACCGCAAATCCCAGACCTGCCCGTTCCTCCTGGGGAGCAGTGGTGAAAAGCGGCTCCATAGCGCGCTTTACGTCTGCAATTCCACACCCCCTGTCCTTTACCTTTATGTACAGGACATCTCCCTCGAGTATCCTGCACACCAGCTCGATATTTCCGTTACAGCTTCTGTAGCCGTGAACGATGGAGTTCGTAACCGCCTCAGAAACGGCGGTCTTGATATCTGCAAGCTCGCTTACCGAGGGGTCCATCTGCATGACAAAAGCCGTCACAACGCTTCTTGCAACCGCTTCATTGCAGCTTTTCGGGGAAAGAATGACCCGCATTTCGTTTTTTACCTGAGACATATCATCTATCCTTTCACATCATATTATATTTGCAAATCTGTCCAGCCCTGCCAGCCGCATCACCTTTTTTATGTGGGCAGGAGTATTTTCCAGAGTTACTCTGCCGCCGATATTTTTCATAGTCTGATACCGACCCATAACAAGTCCGATACCCGAGCTGTCCATAAATGTCACCTCGCCGAAATCTATGATAAGATTTTCGGGGTGACTCTCGTCAACGGCAAGGTCAATTTCATTTCGTATCCCCGGGGCGCAGTGGTGATCTATCTCTCCGCTTAAAAATGCTTTGACCGTGCTTTCGGCTTTTTCTATTCTTACTCCCATTTTGCAGCAGTCCTTTCTTTTGTTCGTTACGTTTCATATTTTACCGCCCTTATCAAGCGAATTTTGACGAAACGGCAGAATAAAAATGCACAAAGCGGTTAATTTTTCCGCCTTGTGCGCTGTTTTGAGATATAATTCTATTCGCTTTTCTTTTTTTCGTTTTTTATAAAGATGATCTCGGTAACTCTCGACAATAACGGCAGAGCTGCCTTTAATGCCGATAGGAGGTGAAGATCATATTCTCACAGCCTCCTGCCGATGTTATTTGCTCGATAATAAAAATACAAATGCTGCCGGAAAGGCAGAAAAATAAAAAGCTCCCGACACATTTTCTGTGAATGTGCCGGGAGTTTTTCAATGGATCAAAATATTTTTCACTGAGCCTTTGAGGATCAGTTCGCCGCTTATGGTGATGATCTCATGACCGCTTCTTATGCCGCATATCCTTTCAATAAGAAGCTGCACTGCCTTATCCGCCATTTTATGGGTATCTACATCAATGGTCGTAATGGGCGGCTCGCTCATCTGGGAAAACACGTAATTATCATAGCCTGCCACCGAGATATCCTCGGGGACGCTGTAGCCCAGATTTTTCAGATCCTTTACCACCTTGTATGCGATCTCGTCACAGTTGCAGACAAAGGCTGTGGGCATTGAAGAGGGATATTCGATTATGCCGAAATTGTTGTTGTCACGCCGTCTGTCATCAAGTATCCATTCTTCTCTGACTGTGAGACCATGCTCAAGCATAGCGCGGACAAAGCCCATATATCTGTCAAATATACTTGAGGTGGCGAGACGGTTGCCAATAAATCCGATATCCTTATGTCCGCATTGGATAAGATGTGAGGTCAGCTTATATCCGCCGCCGAATCCATCGGAGATAACTGAGTCGATATCCGCTTCGGGAAGATGATAATCAAGCAGCACGATATTATCCGTATGCTTTCTGAGCATTTCAACATATTCGGGACTTAGCTGCCCTAAAGATATCAGCCCTGAGATCCTGTCATTGGCGAGAATATTCGGTACGCTGAGATTTGTTTCCTCATCTGATCCGATATTCTCCTGGATACAGCTTAAATTCTCCTGCTTGAGGCGCTGTACGATGGTATTAAAAAGCATCCAGTAAAATGTCCCGATCGATGTAAGAAACTTATCGGGAATGATCACGCCGATGTTGCCGATAAGCTCGGACTGTCTGCCCATTCGGGGAATATATCCCATTGTTCTGGCAGCGTCTCTGATACGCTCCCTCAGTTCCTCACTCACGCCGTCCTTGCCGCTAAGTGCCTTGGACACAGTTACGCTGCTTGTACCGCAGGCATTTGCAATATCGGCAAGTGTGACTTGCTTTTTCGGCATTTTTCTCATCTCTTTTCCCATAGGTATAACTTTCAGTTCAATTATACACACAAAAAATCATCATGTCAATAGCGAGTCACAATGATACACATATTTTACAATAAATACATTTATATAAAAATATCAGAGCTTTTTCAACATTTCCTCCCCGAAAAAATTTTTCTCCTCGTCGGTCAGCTCTTTTCTGAGCTTTTTATAGCCCATTATCCCGAGAAATGCACATACCTCCGTACCGAGGATAAGAACAGCTCCTGCAATAAGGAATATGCCCATCAGCTTTATACCGAAAAGCACCGTGACAAGCAGTGTCAGAAGCCATACTATTATGAAATAATGCACTCTGTACATCATAGCAATGATAACTGTGGTGACTGCGGGTTTGGGCATGTAAAACACATGAAAGGATATTACATACACTATCAGCGCACAGACAAAGGATATGCATATGAGCATAGGATAGGACAGATAGGTCAGTCCCGTTTTTTCAGCACCGTACATTCCCGCTGTCTGGAGCAGAACAAGGAGCTGGAGCGGAAAATACTTCATCATTCCAAGCGATGCTCTCAGCTCCTTGAAAAATCTTTTCAAAAGCCCGTCATGCACATCAAACTGCTTATAGATAACGTCCTTACCGATAACGAAAGCGGCAGTCAGAGCCGGTATAGTCAGTATGCTGAGAGACAGATATATCGTCCCGAAGCATACTGCACTTAACACGACTGTAAGATGTATCGCCGCCATAAAGGTACTCAGATCAAGCTTTTTTTTCATAGTAACATCACATCTTGACTGAGCCTGCAAGGCCATTGTAAATGTACTTCTGAAGGAAAATGAAAACGATCATTATAGGTATCATTCCGATAATTATCGCTGCGGATACTATCTCGAAGGGTGTTGCCATAGAGCCGAAGAATTTGTAAAGAGCCACTGTAAAGGTCTGCACGTCCCTGTTAAGATAGAGGTTAGGGATATAGAAATCGTTGTAGAGACCAATTCCGTTGATGATAACAAGAGTGGTGCAGGCAGGCTTCATAAGAGGGAAGACTATCTGCACGAACGTCCTGAAAAATCCGGCTCCGTCAATAAGTGCTGCCTCGTCGATCTCCTTGGAAATGCTGTCGAGCTGATTGAGCATTATGTAAATTCCCACGATGCCTACTCCCGAGTAGAGGATTATTACGCTCCACATGGTGTTAACAAGCTTTACCGCATACATCATTCTGAAAATAAGGTTCTGCGTTGCTACTACGGGGATAAACATGGTCAGGGTGAAAAGCATCTTTACCACCTTTTTTCCGAAGAAATCAAAGCGGCTGAGGACATATGCTACCATAGCTGTTCCCGTTACCTGCAGGGCAAGGGAAATTGTAAGGATAATAGCAGTATTCAGAAATGCCTTTCCCAGATTTCCCACACGGATAGCATATGCGAAATTATAGAAATTCAGAAAGCTTTTCGGTGCCTCAAGGACACTTGTGGAAGAATACTCCGCTCCTGTTTTGAATGCCATGAAAATCAGCGGGATAAGAGGTATTAACACAAATATGCTTGCCAGAACAAGAAAAACATATCTGACTATTTTATAAACAGTAGTTTCATTTGACATATGTCATTCCTCCTTAACAAGCAGCTTCTGAAGTCCCACTACAATGAGAACTATTACAAATACCAGAACCGACAGAGCTGCTGCAAAGCCTGCCCTGTTTTCAGACATACTCTGCTGTATCATTATAACAGGTGTGCTTGTACCGTTGCTTCCATTGAGCATGATATAGGGTATCTCAAATACCTGTATTGAGCCTGATACGCTGAGAAGAATATTTATGAAAAGCACCTTTCTGATAAAGGGTACAGAGATATATCTGATCTCCTGCATTTTCGTGCAGCCGTCAAGAGTAGCTGCCTCATAAAGATCAGACGGTATCGACTGCAGCGCTCCGAAGAACATTATGAAGTTCATTCCGTAATAGCGCCAGATACTTATAGATGCGATAACGGGATTTACAAGCTTTAAGTCCTGAAGCCACTGATGCTGCAGCGCTTTAAGTCCGAGCCACTCAAGTATGGTATTGAGAGTACCGTTATTGTTAAAGAAGATTATGAATATGGTGGAGATGATAACGCCGTTCAGAAGATAGGGGATAATGAGTATTCCCTTGAATATATTCAGTCCTCTGAATTTTCCGTTTACCACCACTGCAAGGAAGAATGCGAAAATAAGCTGGGGTATCGCCATAAGGAAATACCAGCCGCAGTTTTTGAACATGGAGATATATTCGGGATTGGTGAATATCTTGCGATAGTTCCTGAGACCTATGAACTCAAACTCTCCGAAGCCTTTCCAGTTCGTAAGGCTCATTACAAAGTTGCCGATGATGGGAACGTAGGAGAATATTATCAGATGGATTAGGGGCAGTGCGAGAAACAGAATTATAAAACCGGTCCTGCTCTTTGACTTCATACGATCACCTCTGTGCTTTATAAATTCGGGCGGTAATAAATACCGCCCGAACTTCATATAATTTGTTTTTTCTTATCCTTTTTCAAAGGGATCAGTTAAGAGTGTCATCCCACTTAACGCCGAGATCTTCTCTTGCCTGAACGTAAGCCTTGTTCTGAGTCTCGACCTGTGCATCATATGCTGCCCAGTCGGGTTCCTTTGTTACGTCGATAACGTCAAAGAGGTTGCCGACATACTTGTAATCTGCGAGAAGGCCTGCTTCGGTAAGAACAGCCTCATTGTTCATAGAGTTCTGGTTGGTTGCGAAGGAGTAGAGGACCTTGCAGGTGCCTGCGTTTACTGCATCGTCGATGATCTTGTAGAGGTCGGGAACGACAGGTGTTACGCCCTTCTTATTTGCGATGAAGCCGCTGTCTGCAAAATACTGAGCGTCCTCGGAGATGTACTCGATGAAGAGTCTTGCGCCGTCCTTATTGTCAGAGCCCTTGTTGATAGCGTAGCTGTCGCAGGCTGCTGCCATTACATACTGACCGTTGCCGAAGTCGGGTGCAGGTGCAAACTTGATAACGGAAGGATCTGTTCCCTCGGGGCAGCGTCCCTGGATCTGAGGAACTACCCATGCGCCGAAGAGCATCATTGCTGCCTTGCCGTTTCCTACAACGTCCATTGCTACGCCGAAGTCGGTGTAGATATCAGCCTCGAAGAAGCCCTTGGATTTCCAGTCGGTATACATTTTAATGGTCTTGCCCATAGGCTCGCTGTCGCTGAAGGGTGTATCGCTCTTGAGCATTGAAGGATATGCGTCATTTCTGCCGGCAACATAGTTTGCGAAATCCTGAAGTGTTGCAAGAGGCCAGTTCTCAACTCTGTGCATAGCAATGGGGTCAATGCCTGCTTCTCTGAGCTTTGCACACATTGTCTCAAACTCTGCCTGTGTGGTGGGAACAGCGTCATAGCCTACCTTCTTGAGAGTCTCCTCATTGTAAACTACTGCGTTGTTATAAGTCTTTGCAGGCATAAGAGCGTAGATGTATGTACCGTCGTTGTACATTGTGGAAGCATAGTCGCCGTAAAGCTCCTTTGCCTCGTCAAGAGTGCAGTAAGGCTCTGCGTACTGCTGCCACTCCTCGATGCTCCAGTTGGGAGAAGTGTAGATATCAATTGAAGGATCTGCGGTCTGGAGGAGAGGACGGATATCGTCTTCTGTGGAGTTGACCTGAAGATCAATGTGGATTCCGTACTCGCTCTCGAATCTTTCTGCAAGGTGCTTTAAATATGCATAATTCTCGTCACGGTAAGTATTTCCGTTTTCGTCCTTCTTTTCCTCGCCGAGAACTCTGTTGCCCATGTGGGTGTAGAGCGTTACTGTTGTGCCTTTAAGAGCTTCTGCGTCAATGTCTGCGATTGACTTCATGATCTTTCCGTCAGCAGAAGCATTTTCTCCGCCGTTATCCGCACCGCTGTTTCCTGTGTTTCCCGAGCCGCCGCATGCTGCAAATACGCTTGATGCAAGCGCCATGCACATTGCAACTGACATGATCTTCTTTGCCTTCATAACTTTCTTCCTCCTAATTATATGCCAAATATTATGCTTTTAAAGCTAAGCTAATTTAGCTTAACTTTACTGCTTATTATTAAACTACATTTTAATCAAAATTACAAGTCTTTTTGTAAATAATTTTAAAAAATCTATTTCTTTCACAAAACAATCACATTCATTTTGATATATTAAACAAAAAACTTGCGGACTTTTTTACGAAAATTATTATTTTTCCGATTTGCTTCGAAAGCTAATTTCAGACAAAAAAGTGCCCATGGCGGTCAAATCGGAGGCTAATTAAAGTTGATCCATAAACTATATCAGTTTGAAAGAATGTTAAATGTAAATCACTCATCGCATAAAAATCTGATTGCACACGATGAAAATAATTTTCTTCATTGAGATATAAGCAGTTTTGAAAACAGAATAATTCAGCTGTCAGCTGTAGAATTTTTGGTATAAATCCGATCAAATAAAATTTATGAGATGATTTTCTTTTTTGTTGTATCCGCACTTTTCTGAAATAATGGAATTATCCGCCCTTACCCCGCATAAAATATCATAATTCTAAGTGTTAACGGGGGAGAATTATGAGCGAACTTTCATTTGACGACAAAAAGGAAAGGGCAGTAATATTAGGGGAGTACATAATTGAAAGAAAAGCTACAGTACGTGCTGCTGCAAAGGCTTTCGGGATAAGCAAGTCTACCGTACATAAAGACATCACAGAAAAGCTGCCTCACATAAATTCCGGAATTTATAAGGAGGCAAAAAAGATTTTGGAAACCAATAAAAGAGAGCGGCATATCCGTGGCGGAATGGCAACGAAGCATAAATATGAGGAAATGCACAAGAAAAATAATTGATAAAAGTACTCGTCTCTGCTTTGTGCAAAAAATAGCAAAGCAGAGACAATAAGCAAACAACAGTTTTTATACTGAAATTAAATTAAAATAATTATTATAAAAGTGTTAAAAATAAGTTTTTCCTATTCCTAAGAATATGAAAATGTGCTATAATATAGATTAAATACGTCGGAGGGAATTTTACTGAAAGGACAGATTTGCTGTCTTGCTGCGCTAAGGGGCTTCGGCGTGAGAAAAAAACATTTTTAGCATTTGAAAAATAGGAGAGCTTGAAGGTAATGAGTGATTTCATTAAGGCTAAGAGAGCCGTTTTGAACAAGTATTTTGAACGTATGAACGATATGCAGCGGGAGGCAGTTTTTTCGCTGAACGGTCCTGTGCTTATACTTGCAGGCGCAGGAAGCGGAAAAACCACCGTTCTGGTAAACCGTATTGCAAATATGATACTTTTCGGAAATGCTTATGCGGATGAAAGCAGCTATGCGGCACTTTCAGATGATGATGTGGCTTTCCTTGAGAATTATAACGGCGACCGTTCCGAGGAGACCGTTTCACGTCTTGCGGATATTATTTCCGTCGATCCCGTAAAGCCATGGAATATTCTTGCCATAACCTTTACAAACAAAGCGGCAAATGAGCTGAAGCAGAGACTTTCGGATATGCTTGGTGAAGAAACGGGAAGCAGGATAAACGCGTCAACATTCCACTCCGCCTGTGTCCGTATTCTCCGCAGGGAGATCGAAAAGCTGGGTTATTCAAGCAGCTTTACCATCTATGACAGCGATGACAGCCAGCGGCTCATCAAGACCAGTATGGACGCTCTTGATATATCGGATAAGGCTATCCATCCAAAAGCGGTGGCTGCCGTTATTTCAGCCTGCAAGGATAAGCTCATCACTCCTCAGCAGTTTGAGGAGGAAGCAGCAGGGGATTACAAGAAGCTTACGGTCTCAAAGATATATAAGGAGTATCAGTCCCGTCTCCGCAGTGCCGACGCTCTGGATTTTGACGATATCATTATGCTCACCGTCCAGCTTTTTGAGCAGGAGCCCGATGTTCTTGAGCATTACCGCAATCTTTACAAATATATTATGGTGGACGAGTATCAGGATACCAATATGGCACAGTACCGCCTTGTTTCGCTGCTTGCGGATAAATATAAAAATCTGTGCGTTGTAGGCGATGACGATCAGTCTATCTATCGATTCAGAGGTGCTACCATTGAGAATATCCTTTCCTTTGAGGAGCAGTTCGAAGGCTGCAAGGTAATAAAGCTTGAGCAGAATTACCGCTCCACACAGGTGATACTTGACGCTGCAAATTCAGTTATTGCAAACAATACGGGCAGAAAGCCCAAGGCACTCTGGACGGACGTTAAGGAAGGTGAAAAGATCACCGTTTACAAGGCTTCCGATGAAGCGGCAGAGTCAAAATATGTGGCAAATATTATCCTTGACGGAGTAAAGGACGGCAGGTCATACAAGGACTATGCTATTTTGTACCGAATGAATGCCCAGTCAAACTCTCTTGAAAAAGCCTTTACAGCAAGCGCTATACCTTACAGAGTCATCGGCGGTATGAGATTTTATGACCGCAAGGAAATAAAGGATATAGTTGCATATCTTTCTGTTATCAACAACCCTAACGATATGCTCAGATTTAAGAGAATCGTAAACGAGCCAAAGAGAGGTATCGGCGACAGCACTCTTTCCATGATCGAGCAGATATCCATAGATCTTAAGCGTCCTCCCGTTGAGGTCATGAAGGATTCGGAGACTTATGCGCCCCTCAGCAAAAAATCCGCTTCACTTGTAAAGACCGCCGATATGTTCATTTCTCTTGCCGAAGCCGCAAAGGAACAGCCTCTTGATGAGCTTTTCGATACAGTCGTGGAGAAAACAGGCTACGGCGCAATGCTCAGGACTCAGGGCGACGAGGGGCTTGCACGTCTGGAGAATATCGAGGAGCTTAAATCAAACATTGTTTCCTTTATGGAGGCAAAGGAGGAATCGGGAGAGCCTGCGGAGCTTTCGGATTTCCTTGAGGAAATTTCCCTTTATACCGATGTGGATAAGCTTGCCGCAGACGCAGACGCCGTATGTATGATGACTATGCATTCCGCAAAGGGACTTGAGTTCCCTGTTGTTTTCATCGTAGGAATGGAGGATGGCATATTCCCGGGACTTCGCAGTCTTGACAATCCCGAGGATCTTGAAGAAGAACGCCGTCTTGCATATGTTGGCATAACCCGTGCCAAGGAAAAGCTGTACATCACCCACGCTCAGCAGAGAATGTTATTCGGCTCTACTCAGCGCAATTTCCAGTCCAAATTCATCAAGGAGATAGACAAGGACTGCATCGAGCGCATTGACGGAACGGTCAAGACCACCAAGAAGGTCGATGACGGCATCACCGCTCCCGTTCACGCCTACACTCTTCAGAGCCAGCTTGCCAGCAAGAAAATCGAAGAGGCAAAGAAAAGCGCCGCAGTTTCGTATGGTGTGGGCGACAGAGTTAAGCACAATACCTTTGGCGAGGGGACCATTGTCTCGATGAAGCCTATGGGCAATGACCACCTGCTTGAGATCGCTTTTGATACGGTGGGCACCAAGAAAATTATGGCGAATTTCGCAAAGATAGTAAAAATATCCTGATAAAAATCCAAGCTGCTTCCGCAAATATTCGGGAGCAGCTTGTTTTAAATTGAGATGTAAGGAAGTGGAAAAATGCCAAAGGCTGTAATATTTATAGGCGTGCAGGCAAGCGGCAAGACAAGCTATTACAACAGCTTTTTCAGAGAATATGAGCATATTAGCCTTGACGAGCTGAAAACTCGTAATAAGGAATACAAGCTTCTGCAGGACTGCATTGCTTCCGGCAGAGATTTTGTTTCCGATAATACAAATCCGCTTCCCGAGGACAGAAAAAGATACATTGATATGGCTTCATCGGCAGGATATGAGATAACGGGCTATTATTTCTGCTCCGAGATAGAAAAATGCATTGCACGAAACAGAGAAAGAGCCGGTAAAAGCCGTGTTCCCGATGTGGCTGTTGCAGCCACTCACAGAAAGCTTGTGATACCGTCAATGTTAGAGGGCTTCGACAGGCTTTATTATGTCAGGCTGACAGAAAACGGCTTTATTACCGAGGAATGGAGGGAAAACGATGGAGTTTGAAGCTTTTGACAGAAAAATGAGAGCCTGCGAAAAGGCTCTCGACAGCTATATTGACCCCAAGCTGTTTTTATGCGCAAGACTTGACGGTCGCGGATTTTCAAATCTAACCGAAAGAAATTTCAAAAAGCCCTATGATGAGCGATTTTACAGATATATGACAGAAACTGTCAGACACCTTATGAACTGCGGCTTCAATATCATTGCAGGCTATACTCAGAGCGATGAGATATCCCTGCTTTTTCACCCTGCCGACAACACCTATAATCACAAGACAAGAAAGCTCATATCCGTTCTGGCCGGGGAGGCAAGCGGCTTTTTCTCCTTAAAGCTGGGAGCTCCCGCAGCGTTTGACTGCCGTCTGATACCTTTGGAAAATCAAAAGGCTGTCAAGGATTATTTTTCATGGAGACAGACCGATCTTCTGAGAAATTCTCTTGACTCCTGCTGTTATTATGCCCTGCTTTCCGACGGTATGGATTATCTTTCCGCCACAAAAAAGCTTGAGGGGCGGGACGTTCCTTTTAAAACAGAGCTGCTGTCTTCATACGGAATTGATTATAATGCGCTCCCGTCATGGCAGAAATATGGTGCAGTCCTGCATTATGAACGAACCGAAAAAACGGCGATAAACCAAAAAACGGGAGAGCATGTGACCTTTTGCCGCAGGGAGCTTACTTTGACCGAAGAGCTGCCTGCCGGCGAAAAATTCGGAGAATATATTTTATCCCTTATGGAAGCGGCTCTTTCCCAAGCATAAACATCATCTCAGCTACCGCAGCCTCTGCGGTCATTTCGCCCCCGGAAATAACGCCAAGCCTTGCGGCGCTTACACCCACCTCGTAAATGCTCATATCAACGCCCTCATGAAGGCATTGTGATATGAGCATTATTTTTATGCCCTTCCCTGCGGCATATGCGATACCGTCAAGGAGCCTGTGAGGAATACCGCCGGTTCCGTAGCCCTCAATAACGATGCCCCGCACACCTCTGTCTGCGGCATAGAAAAATATGCTGATGTCTGTCACGGGAGTGAGCTTTATGAGCATAACATTTTCATCAAAATCGGCATTGAATGTGTAGCTGCCCGAATTATGAGGAATATCATTCAGCAAGATAGCTCCGTCCTTTATCGTACCCGCATATCCTCCTGAGCTGATAAAGGCATTGTCACTTTGTGTATATTCCTTGTGCGCCATATCACCCCGGATAAGCTTGTCTCCGAACAGTAGATAAACATCGCTCAGCCGGTCGTTCATTGCGGCTTTAAAGGAATTGGAGAGATTTGTCTTACCGTCGGATTTTCCCGCATAAAAGGGTCTCTGAGCACCTGTGATGATAACGGGTATGGGAGGCAAGCAGAGCATTTTCCGAAGCATTGCCGAGGTGTATGCCATAGTGTCCGTGCCGTGGGTGATGACAATGCCGTCAAAGCCCTCTTTTATAGCTTTATTTGCAGAGATACCGATTTTCCGAATGTCATCGCAGCATATGTCCGAGCTGTCGAGGTTCATAATACATTCGGGGAAAATTTCCGCTCCCGTTTTGGGAATGTGAAAGAGCATATCCTTCATCTGCTCATCGGCGGCGGCAGGGGAGAGACCGTTTTCGGTTGAAATACAGGATATCGTTCCGCCTGTGGCGAGCCATTTTATCTTTTTCAAATTATCACTTCCTGATTTGCTGATAAATATATTATACCGCAAAATCGGCCGAATGTAAATGTTATATTTTCGGCAAACGTGTTAACAATAGCCTTGAGGTGATTTTTTTTGAAGGACAAAACAAAAATGGGACTTCTCGGCGCTCTGACAGGGCTTGCAAACGGATTTTTCGGTTCCGGCGGAGGGATAATTGCCGTACCAATGCTCAAAAAGGCAGGCTTTGAGCCGAAGAAAGCCCACGCAGGCTCTCTTGCCCTGACCCTGCCCCTTTCAGCCGTATCTGCGCTTTTTTATCTCGGAAACGGCAGCTTTGATTATATGAGCGCAGTTAAACTGATACCCTTCGGTCTTGCAGGCGCGGTCATAGGGACCTTTCTGATGAAAAGGATATCCGTAAGACTTCTCTCGGGCATATTCGGACTGCTGCTTATAATCGCAGGTGTGAGGAATTTGTTTCTATGACGGCGCTTACATGGATAGCAGCATTTCTTACGGGACTGCTTGCCTCTCTTGGAGTTGGGGGAGGAATGGTGCTGATCGTATGGCTTACGGCGGTAATGGGAATGTCTCAGCTGGAGACTCAGGGAATAAATCTGCTTTTCTTTCTTCCCATAGCACTTCTGGCGGTTATTATACACAGAAAAAACGGGCTAATAAGCTTCAAAGAGCTTGTACCGTCTGTTCTGACGGGAATATTGGGAGCGGCAGCAGGCTCATTTGCGGCAAAGCTGATGGGTTCGGAGCTGCTTGGGAAAATATTTGCTGTCTTTATTCTTGTCATCGGAGCAAAAGAGCTTATTTCGGCTGTTTTCGGCAATAATCGGGAATAGGGCTTGCTTTTGGCGGAGCAGTATGCTATAATAATATAATAGTATGATGACAAAAAGCAGTGGCTTTGAAAGGAATGTTCTCTTTAAATGAATGTTAAAAAGCGTGACAAATATAAACGTTTTATTATGGGACTTATCTCAGGGGTGCTTATCGCCTTTCTGTTAGGTTCTTATGCTTATGTATGGCTCACCCATTACAATATCAGTCTTGACAGCTCCCGAATACAGGCAGATTATTTCGGCTGGAAGGGAAATCTGCTGATATTCGGAGTCTACCTTCTGCTGATATTTCTGTTTTCACGTATATATAACGGTTTCAGAATAGGACTTCTGAGGGTATCGGATATAATTTATTCTCAGTCACTGTCGGTGCTTTTTATCAACGCTCTGACCTACGTACAGATATGTCTGATCGAGCGTTCGGTTGCCGATGTGCTGCCGATACTGATAAAGACCCTTATAGATATTGTTTTTATATTTATCTGGGCGCTTGCAGGCAACAGGATATATTCAAAGCTTTATGCTCCGCGAAAAATGGTGATAATCTACGGCAGCAGACAGGCAGTTCCTCTGGTCGAAAAGATGAGCAGACGCGAGGACAGGTTCATGATATGCCGTGCGGTAAGCTGTGACGAGGATTTTGATACTATCACCGAGCTTATAACCGAATTTGACGCCGTCATCATCTGCGATGTTCCGAGCGAGAAAAAGAACGATATCCTGAAAGTATGCTTCGATCAGTCCAAGCGCACATACATTACTCCCAAGCTTTCGGATATTATAATCCGCGGCGCGGAGCAGATACATCTTTTTGATACGCCCCTTCTTGTATGCAGAAATTCGGGATTGTCCGCCGAGGAGCTTATTATGAAAAGGGCACTGGATCTGGCAGTATCGGTTATCGGTTTGATCGTTACGCTGCCCATTATGCTTATAACTGCGATTTGTATCAAGCTTTACGATGGCGGTCCGGTTTTCTATACCCAGGAAAGACTTACCAAGGACGGCAGGGTATTCAAGGTCTACAAGTTCCGCAGTATGCGGACCGACGCAGAAAGCGACGGGGTAGCCCGCCTTGCGGGTGAAAACGATGACAGGATAACTCCCGTCGGAAAGATAATTCGTAAGGTAAGGATAGACGAGCTGCCTCAGATACTTAATATCCTCAAGGGGGATATGTCTATTGTGGGACCCCGCCCCGAGCGCCCTGAGCTTGCCGCAGAAAACGAAAAGGTAATGCCCGAATTCCGCTACAGGCTCAAGGTGAAGGCAGGTCTCACAGGCTATGCACAGGTCCTCGGAAAGTACAACACCACTCCATATGACAAGCTGAGGCTCGACCTGATGTACATTGAGCAGTATTCCTTCCTGCTGGACCTCAAGCTGATACTTATGACAATAAAAATCCTTTTTGTTCCCGAGAGTACCGAGGGCGTAAAGGAAGAAAAGTCAGCCTAAGCTTCTGATATCCGAGATAAGCTTGTAGGCAAGCCTGTTCAGTCCGTCAAAATCAGCGGCGGCAATGTAATGCTCCTCGATCTTGTCATGGATAGTTTTGGCATCGATAAGTGCTGCGGCAGCCTCCTTCAGAAATTCGGCGCAAGCCTTTTTTCCGAATTTTATCCGCTGTCTCAGAGCGGCATTGCCCGTAAGGATATCGGCACGGTAAAAGCGTCTGAAGCTTATATGCTTTTCAAAGCTTTCAAGGCTCAGGCTGTTTATGCAGTTTGAGGTAATGAATGAGATATCAAGCTCGGGAATGCTTAAATGCTCAATAAAGCGGTCGGCGCTGAGATAACATTCGCTGATGAAAACATCATAGCCCTTTCGGGTTATCCTCGCTGCTGCATCGCTTAAAAATGCTGCTGCGGCAGCGATATTATCATCGGTAAGAAGATAGATCCTTCCGCCTTCGGGGATATATGAAGCATATCCGTTCATAGTAATGGCTGCACGTTGCTTTCTGAATATCCTGCCCTCGGACTTTATATCCTTTTTGGGTATTATCCGCTTGATGAATTTCTCGGTAAATGAGAACAGCTTTTCGGTGTTGAGCGCCGATCTTGCAGAAACCTCTATATCCTCTATAACCGACGATACAGCCCCGAGGCACAGACGGCAGCGTTTGTGACAGCCGCTGTATTCATCGGTGAGGCTGACTATCTCCTTTTTGGCTGAGCGGAGCTTTGAGGTCTCGATGTATGCGCCCAGATCCACAATGCTTTCCACAGCCTTGGGATAAACGGGGTCGATGCAATGTGGAGCAGTTCCGTCAATTATCAGAGCCTTGCTTTCGGGAAGGTATACTGCGTCAAGGGAATAAGGGTCGGCGGAGCAATGATATATTTCCTGGGGCTTGTCGGTAAAGGCTTCGCATATTTTTTTCATAAGGGTGGATTTGCCGCTGCCTGCCGTGCCCTTGAAGATATAGACCGTATTGTCGGTATCTTTGAGCATTTCGCCTATGGGCGTTTCAAAGCCCGAGGACGTAGACGAGCCTAAAAAGTAATGTTCGTGTGACATAATATCCCTCCAAATCAATAATGACTGCAAAAAAGCCGTCGATGATAATATTTTATGCACTCAAAATCATTTGTTGAGAGATGAAAGGAGCTTTTTTATGAAAATATGCGATATTATTGACAGTGCTGTGAGCTATGACAGGGGAGACCCGAAACGGATAAACCATTTTATGAAGGTATATGCATATGCTCACCTTATCGGTGAACGTGAGGGGCTTGACGACCGTGAGCAGGATATACTTGAAGCGGCGGCGGTGCTTCACGATATCGGTATACATAATGCCGAAATGCTCCACGGTTCTTCGGACGGCAAGTATCAGGAGCTTGAAGGGCCTGCAATAGCCGCAGATATTCTGTCTGCATTGGGTGCGGACGAGGAATATATCCATAAAGTCTGCAATATGATAGGACGCCACCATACCTATCACGGGATAGACTCCAAAGCGCTTCAGATACTGATAGAAGCAGATTTTCTTGTTAATATCTATGAAGATGATATGCAGGAGAGCGCTGTAGCTTCGGTCAAAAACAGAATATTCAGAACAGCTGAGGGTATCAGGCTCCTTGAGCAGATATACGAGGAAAAATATAAGAGCCCGCAATAAAGTATATGGCGAATATGCATAAAAGCGCCTGGAGATAATTTAGGTTTATGTTATTTTTGCTCAAAATGCACAATAAAATTTGTGTAAAAAATGAATTGATTATTTAGAAAATATAGTGTATAATATAATCAAGCTCAAAGAAACATTACAGTTCTTTGATTAACAAAACACACTATCCTCTCTTAAAATCTTTCCATAAAAAGCAGTCATCTTTATGATGGCTGCTTTTTATATATTATGATAAATTCACCCGGAAGAAGCATTTCTCCCGGGTGATTATACTAATTCCACACCGTTCTATAGACAAGGACGGTAGATAGAATTTTGTCAATCTAGGAAAGCGACCGCAGGCGGGCTTGCCGCCCGGCAAAGGAGCTTAACGACGAGTGACAAAATTATAGCTGCCGTATCTGTCTATAGGTTGGTGCGGAATTAGTATTATATTTATTCTATAGATTTAGGCGCCTTGTCGGGTCGCATTGTAAGGGATATCCTCTTGCGCTTCATATCAACGTCAATGACCCATACCTTTACCACATCGCCGACCTTTACCGCTTCAAGAGGGTGCTTTATAAATCTGTTGCATATCTGAGAAATATGCACAAGTCCGTCCTCGTGAACTCCGCAGTCCACAAAGCAGCCGAAATCGGTGATGTTTCTGATGGTTCCCATAAGCTCCATACCGGGTTTAAGGTCTTTAAGCTCCATAACATCTCCGCTTCTGAGCAGGGGAGGGGGGAGCTCGTCTCTGGGGTCACGTCCGGGCTTTGCAAGCTCTTTGAGGATATCACGTACAGTAGGAACGCCCACGCCTATTTTTTCCGAAATAGACTGAACGCCTATCTTATCCGCTGCAGCAGAAATATCGTTCATCTTCTCGCTGCCGATGTCCCCAAGGGTAAAGCCGCAGATATCCATAAGCTCGGCTGCCGCCTTGTAGCTTTCGGGGTGAACAGAGGTGTTGTCGAGAGGATTTTTTCCCATTGGAACTCGTAAAAATCCCGCACATTGCTCAAACGCCTTTGCACCCAGCTTCGGCACCTTCATAAGCTGCTTTCTGTCGGTAAATGCACCGTTTTCCTCACGGTATGCAACTATGTTTTTTGCGACTCCCGAATTTATTCCCGAAATATATGTAAGCAGCGACTGTGAAGCTGTATTCAGGTCAACGCCCACCGAGTTTACGCAGTCCTCAACAACGCCGCCTAAAGCTTCGTCAAGACGTGCTTTGGGCATATCATGCTGATACTGTCCCACTCCGATGGATTTTGGGTCTATTTTCACAAGCTCCGCAAGAGGATCCTGGAGTCTGCGTGCAATGGACACAGCACTCCTGAGAGATACATCATAATCGGGGAATTCCTCTGCGGCAAGCTTTGAAGCCGAATAAACGGAAGCTCCTGCCTCGGAGACCACCATATATGATACCTTTCCGTCCATACCCTTGATTATTTCCGAAACTATCTGCTCAGACTCACGTGAAGCCGTACCGTTGCCTATGGCTATGGTGGATACATTATATTTTTCAATAAGCTGCTTTATCTTCTGCTTGCCCTGCTCGGTTTTAAGCTTCTCGTTTGTGGTAATGTATGCCACGCCCGTGTCAAGCACCTTTCCCGTACCGTCCACAACTGCAAGCTTGCAGCCTGTTCTGAAACCGGGGTCAACTCCCAGAGTAATGCTGTCCTTAACTGGGGGCTGCATAAGGAGCTGACGCAGATTTGAGGAGAATACCTTAATAGCCGCCTCGCTTGCCTTGTCGGTAAGCTCAGCGCGTATCTCACGCTCAACAGAGGGAGCAATGAGACGCTTCCAGCTGTCAAGGCAGGCAGCTTCCACAAGCTCTGCACACCTGCATGGACTTTTTTTGTATGCACCGAGAATTACCCTTTCAGCGTCTCCCTCGGGAAGTGTTACCGAGACCTTGAGCTTTTCCTCACGCTCGCCTCTGTCAAGTGCAAGTATCCTGTGACCTGCGATCTTGCTTACAGGCTCGGAAAATTCGTAGTAATTCCTGTAGGTTCCCTCGGGATCCTTTTCCTCGTCTCCCGCGGAAATAACGGAGCCGCGGGCATTAAACTGCCTTCTCAGTCTTTTTCTCAGCTCTGCGTCATCGGATACGTTTTCCGCAATAATGTCGCAGGCGCCTGCAATGGCATCCTCAACAGTCTCAACGCCCTTTTCGGCATCGATATATTTCTCAGCTTCCTTTTCGGGCTCGGATGTGGGGGACTGTTCAAGTATGAATTCAGCCAGAGGTTCAAGTCCCTTTTCCTTTGCAACCGACGCTCTTGTGCGCCGTTTCTGTTTAAAGGGGCGATAAATATCCTCAAGCTCCACCAGTACGGAGGCTCCTGCAATTGCCGCCTCCAGCTCGGGAGTCATTTTACCCTGTTCGGTTATGGAATTTATAATTTCGCTGCGGCGCTTGTCCAGATTTCTGAGATATGTAAGCCTTTCGGAGATGAGCCTTATGGTCTGATCGTCCAGCGTTCCGTGATATTCCTTTCGGTAACGGGCAATAAAGGGCACAGTGCAGCCGCTGTCAAGGAAATTGATAATATTGTCGATATATTCCTGTCGGACGTTAAATTCGTTGTGAAGCTGTACGTTTATTTCCATTTTACGGTTCCTTTCATTTATCTATCCCGATAAGGTCGAAATCGGGAGTATATTCCTCTTTTGCGGAGGAGCGTTCCTGCATATAGCCTTTAAAGCCAAGCCCGGCGGCAAGCTCTGCGACCTTTTCGTATTCATAGGTTGATATTCTGCGGTTTATCTCCTTATGCTCAGAGCTTTTGTAAAAGGGCGTGTACTGACTCATAAGGCTTAAAAGAAAGCTCTCCTTGTCAAAAAGCCTGTTAATTTCTCTGAGAACGGCTTCGGAGTCCCTTCTGTGGGAGGGCAGCACCATATGTCTTATAATAACGCCTTTTTTCATTATGCCGTTTTCGTCCATTTCGGGTTTTCCTGCAAGCCCGATCATTTTTGATACCGCTCTTGAAGCATATTCAAAATAATCGGGAGCAGAGGAGTATTTTTCGGAAAGCTCGGGGCTGAAATATTTTATGTCAGGCATAAAAATATCCACATACCCTCTGAGCAGTTCAAGAGTTTCTGTCTTTTCATATCCTCCGCTGTTGTAGGCAACGGGGATATGGAGCCTGTCCCGGCATTTGTCAAGTGCGGAAATTATCTGGGGCACATAGTGAGTGGGGCTTACCAGATTGATGTTATGAGCGCCCATGTCCTGAAGCTCGAGGAAAATTTCCGAAAGCCTGTGAACGGATATTTCCTTGCCGAAATTTTCTGCCGATATCTTATAATTCTGGCAGAAGCAGCATTTTAAGCTGCAGCCCGAAAAGAAAACAGTTCCCGAGCCTCTCGTACCCGAAATGCAAGGCTCCTCCCACATATGAAGATAAGCCTTTGCGGCACGGGGGAGAAAACCTCCGCCGCAGATACCCGAAGAGTTTTCCCTGTCCGTCCTGCATTCTCTGGGGCAGAGTGTGCAGCAATTAAGAATGTTACTCATATTTGTGCGCGATAACATCGGTTAGCAGGATATCACGGGTAAGATAGTTATCCTTGACAGCGTGTTCTTCGGAATAATCGGTGGAGAGATATTTTTTGTTGTCGTCCGCAAAAACGGTGACAACAGTGCTGTCGGCGCCGAGCTTTTCTCTGGCAAGGATACAGCCCAGCATATTTGCACCCGAGGATATGCCAACTCCTATGCCAAACCGTCTCGAAAGGGTCTGAGCCATAATTATTGAATCGATATCGTCAACCGAAATAACGGAATCGGTCTCGTCAAGCTTGAGTATAGGCGGTATAAACTCATCGGAAATGCCCTGGATACGGTGCTTGCCAACCTTATAGCCTGTGGATAGAGTAGGGGAGTTAAGGGGTTCAAGAGGGTAAATCTTGCATTCGGGATCATCTGCTTTCAGCCGCTTTCCGATGCCCATCACCGTGCCGCCCGTTCCCACTCCTGCAACAACACCGTCTGCTTTAAGACCGAGGGCTGCAAGCTGACGGGATATCTCTTCGCCTGTGTAAAGCATATGTGCCTCAGTGTTGTCCTCATTCGAGAACTGGCAGGGAAGAAACACGTTTCCCTGCTTTGCAAGCTCTTCCGAAAGAGCGATAGAGCCTAAAAATCCGCCCTGCTCTCTTGAAACGAGCCTTACCTCTGCTCCAAAGCTTTTCATCAGATTTATGCGCTCCGCACTCATCCAGTCGGGCATATAGATAATGACCTTGTGACCGAGATAGCTTCCGATAGCCGAAAAAGCTATGCCCGTATTGCCGCTGGTGGCTTCGCATATTACGTCAGTGGGGGATATAGCGTCATTCTCATAAGCTTTTTTCAGAATATGAAACGCCACTCTGTCCTTGATACTGCCGGTCATATTCAGATATTCCGCCTTGGCAAATATCCTGCCCGGACGATCTTTGTAGGTATAATGTATCTCAAGCAGGGGAGTTTTTCCGATAAGCCCCTCGATACCGTTGAATTTATCTGTATTCATTTAAATAGGTGTACCTCTTATTACATTTTATCGAAAGCCTGTTTAAGGTCTGCAATAATATCGTCAATATTCTCAAGTCCCACAGAGAGACGGATAAGACCGCCGTCAATACCAGCCGCAACAAGCTGCTCATCGGAAAGCTGACGGTGAGTTGCGGAAGCGGGGTGAAGAACACAGGTACGTATATCCGCAACATGGACTTCATTTGAAGCAAGCTCAAGAGAATCCATAAATCTTACAGCTGCGTCACGTCCGCCCTTTATAGAGAAGGAAATCACGCCGCTTGTGCCAAGAGGCAGATACTTTTCTGCAAGACTATGATATTTATCTGTTTCAAGTCCGGGGTAATAAACCGCCTCTACCTTGTCTGAAGAAGCAATGAATTTTGCTGCTTTGAGCGCATTGCTGCAATATACGGGCATACGGACAGCAAGAGTCTCAAGGCCGAGATTTAAGAGGAATGAGGAATGTGCGGCGGGGTAGCAGCCGAAATCTCTCATAAGCTGCATTCTTGCTTTGGTTATGTAGGGAGCGGCAGGGTACTGCTTGGTGTAAACTGTTCCGTGATAGCTTTCGTCAGGCTCGGAAAGACAGGGGAATTTGCCGTTATCCCAATTGAATTTGCCGCTGTCAACAATAACACCGCCCACCTGAACAGCATGACCGTCCATATACTTTGAAGTGGAGTGAACAACGATATCAGCGCCCCATTCAATAGGTCTGCACAAATAAGGCGTAGCGAAGGTGTTGTCGACGATAAGGGGAACATTATGCTTGTGAGCGGCATTTGCCCACATTTCAATATCAAATACAGTAAGTGCGGGATTTGCGATAGTCTCACCGAAAACAGCCTTGGTGTTAGGCTTGAAAGCAGCGTCAAGCTCCTCGGGAGTGGCATTTACGTCCACCCAGATACATTCGATACCCATTCTTTTCAGAGTAAAGCCGAAAAGATTTACGGTTCCGCCATAGATCGACGAGGAAGCGATAAAGCTGTCTCCTGCCTCGCAGATGTTAAGGATAGACAAAAGGGAAGCCGCCTGACCGCTTGAGGTGCACATAGCCGCTGCACCGCCTTCAAGAGCGGCTATCTTCTTTTCAACACAATCGGTGGTAGGATTCTCAAAACGAGAGTATATAAGGCTAAGAGTCGGGTCATCAAACACGTCTGCAACTGAGTTTGTGGAGTCATAGACATATGTGGTGCTCTGAACTATGGGCATTACACGAGGCTCGCCGTTTTTGGGAGTATAACCCGAGTGCAGGCATTTTGTTTCAATTTTTGCAGTATTTTTGATTTCTTTCACAATAAAGACCTCCGCTTGATTTTTTGTGCTGAAACGCTCAGCATATTCTTTTATATTATACCATAGTTTTGCTTTTAAGTCAATTTTTTCTTTTAAATTTGTTTAGGGGGCAAAATGAGATGTCCAAGAAGATGAATAGCACCGATTTAATCAAGATTTTGATTGATAAGCTTGAACAGCTTATCAGAGAAAATGAGCAGTTAAAAGCTCAGCTTGCTAAATTCAAAGGCGAATAAAAAAATATAGTCGGTAACTCTCCAAAGCCTACCGACTATACCGCAAAAACAAAATCGTTGTTAATGTGGGTGACTTCCACCGCCCACGTTATCAACAACAACATTATAACCCATATCAAAAAATTTGTCAAGGGAGAAATGAAAAATGAATTTATATGGAATATATTCCTGCTCAAGCTAAAACTTATCGTGAGAAGCATAAATATACTAATTTCGCATAATAAAAGTTAAGAAGCTGTTGAGCCTGCAAAGCTCGGCGGCTTCTTTTGTTGGGGTCCTGCATTAGTGACTGTTTCGCATATCCTTTCGGCTCCGTTAGTTCCAAAAGCAATAGCTTTAAATGCTGTTATACGATACGATACGCAGAAATGCCAGAGGGGGAGAAGGGGGTGAATTGAGTGTTGGAAACTCGCCGCCCTCTATCTAACAGCTTCTTACACACTTACTCGGCGAGTTTTCAATGCTCAAGAGGGGGAGGGGGGGGAGGTGGCATTTCTGCGAAGTCTTTACGCTCCCCCCCCTCCCCCTTAGTTACGCACACACTAACAGTAAACGCAGCACTCCCCCCTGCGGAGCAGTCTGCGCCTGCGCAGACTGCCCCGCAGGGGGCAGTCAATTGTATTCACAACTTACATTAAATGGAAAAGCCCCCTGCACGCAGTGCAGGGGGCTTATACTAGATATATTAACCACAAAATTCCGTCATTTCAGCACTCCTTAACAATTATGGAAATAATTTACAGTGTGTACAATTTAATATTTAATTCATAAACCTTTACTTTGTATTTTTTTGCCTATCACATATCATTGAAAGAATGTTGTTCTTGGTTGGTGTTTTCGTAGTATCACATATTATTCTATCTATTACGTTTGAAATATTCTTATAATCTCCCTTTGCCATTTCAAGTATTTTTTTATATGTTTGTTCTGTTACTGTTACTTTTAATTCGTGAAATTGCATCATTTTATTTTCCTCTTTTCTTAATTTGATTTCTTTATCCCAAAAAGCCAATCTGTGCTTACGTTGTATAGTTCCGCCATTCTTCCTATTATTTCTATACTTGGCTCTAGTGTTCCGTTTTCGTACTTTGTCACATTTGTTCTTGATATATCAAGAACATCTGCTACATACTGCTGTGTATAGCTTTTTTCTTCTCTTGCTCTTTTTATATTTACTATAAAATTCTCTTTAAACATTGCTTTACCTCCTTTCTTAGTTCAATTATAGCACATTACATATTATATTTTGTTCAATTTTGGCACTTTTGCCAGTTCCATTTTGGAACACAATGTGCTATAATGGAACACAAGCAAGGAAAAGCACACCCCTTGACGGTTAGGCGGTCAAACCGTTCCCCCTTTATAAAATAAAAGGGGAGTGCCACAACGGAAGCAACAACGGTTGAGCCTGCCAACTGCAACAGGCGAAATTTAATAACAAGGGGGTTAAATAATTGTTATGAGAGATTTTATCAGTATTATAGCTTCTGTTTCTATTTTTTTTAGTGTTCGTTATATTATGGACACTATCAAGAACGTTTCAAAAGAGATGCCCGATTTTCTTTTTGAAGAAAATGATCGTCTTGAAAAGGAAAACAAGGAGCTAAAACAAAAGCTTCGACAGTTAGATTGTGGTGATGAAAATGCTTGACAACATTTCTCCCGAAATTATTGAAGCTCTTGAAAATGCTTTAGGTTTGATTATTCCTACTACATTTGCTATATCTGGCGTTCGTCTTGCATTATCTATTGTTTCGGGTGGCAGTTCTTACGGCTTTTTTGATTATATATCCGATGGAATATCCGACTTGATAGAACATATCAAGTTAATATTTCATAAGCCAAAAGAGAAAATGCCTGTTGACTTCTGCTCCGAATATGACAACGGTTTTTTTAACAGTGATATTTATAACTCGGGGGGTGAAAATAATGAGTGACTTTTCCGTCCTGCTCTGTTGTATAACGTTTCTTATATGCTTCTTTAGCATTATTCGCTATGCAAAATGGCATTTAAAGCAGCAGGTTTCCGACCGTGAAGCCGAGCTTGAGCTTGACAATGAGGTTTTAAAGAACGAAAATGACTTACTTCACAGAGAGATGCAGTTTTATCGTACATCTCTTTCTGACATTAACGAAAAGGGGCATTAAATTTGTGGCTTGACATCTATCATTTTCCCGAATTACCTTGTCCCGATAATGATCATTACGGCATTTTGTTCTTTGTCATTTTTCTTTTATCGTCATTATTATCATTTATTTACTATTTTAACAAAGGAGATTAACTATTATGTCTGAAACAACAAAAACAATTGAAAACGCTGCTCCCGTCCTTGACCCTAACAAAACCTATCTCCTCGGATATACGTATATTCGTGGTGATTATTCAATGACTGACGAAAAAACAGGCGAGGTCCGAGAGGGCACGTCTGACAAGTGGGAACTTACTTTTGCAACTCCCGTTGATATCACAAAGAAGAATTTGCAGGCTTTTGGTGGTCATTCTATTTCCCGCCTTTCTGTAAAAAATGCAAATCTTCCTTTTATTCTCGGCGTTGAGCCGCAGTTCTTCGGTAATAAGTCCGTCGATAAATTCCTTTTACAGCCTGTTATATTGCAGTACATTCCCGTTATTGGTAATGATGGCAAAATGTCCTACAAGCTTAGAGGAATTTCCATCGATAAAAGCTGATTATGGAAGAGATCATTGCAAATCTGACTATAGAGCAGATTTTGGAGCTTATTTATAACGCTCTTCAAGATGATAATACCGGAAACTCTGAGGAACTTGCAACTCTTCTTTCAGATGGTAAGCTTGGTAATAATGACCTTGAAAAAATCTTTATTTATCAACCTTATGATCCTACTGACGAGACCCAGGTGCAGACAGTTTTTCAAGAGATAAGTAGTCGATTGTCCTTGATAGATAGGCGGCTCGACTGTACTAATGAAATTCTTACAAGCGGTTTTGGATTTATCGGTGCTTTTTGCTGTTGCCTTATCGCTATGAAGTTTTTCGGTTGGTTATATAACGTTTTGGGGGTGTGATTATGTACGATAGTATCGTTCCTTTTTACATCATTGAAATGCCTTTTTCCGATTTTTTATCTTACTGTCTGCAATTTCTTGATACATTTGGTGTCTTATTCTTTAGTATTCTCGGTCTGAAGCTTGGCTTGTCCCTTTTGAGATTTTCATCTCAATAATTTTTGTATGTAATTTATTTACATAAATATTTTATTTAAAAGGAGTGTTTCAAGATGTTTGAAAACATCAAAAACAAATTTGTCAAGTTCGCTACTAACCCTACTTGCGTTAAGGCTGTAAACAAGGTTACTAACGCTGTATCTGCTGGCTGTGCCGCTGTAACTGCTGTTGCTATTTCGGCTGCAAATGCTTCTGCTGTTGATTGGGGCGCTACTATTACCGCTTCCGATGCAGTTGATAACATTGCCAGCGGTGCTTCTCCTTTCGTTGAGCCTGCTATCATCATTATGTGCTCTGTTGCTGGTCTTAAGCTTGGCATGCGCTTTATCCGCGGCTCTGCTCACTAATGCTTTATCCGCGGCTCTGCTCACTAATTTTTTTGTTTTCTGCTTGGGTGGACGGCTTCGTCCGTCCGCCCTATTTTATTAAAGGGGAGATTTATGATGAATAAAAAGTTGGCTGCTTTTATCATAGCAGTTTTTTTATTATTTTCCTGTGGATTTACTGTTTTTTCTCTTCCTGCTCTTAGTTTTATTGACTTCCTTGATTTACTTTCTTCTATAGATCCATCTCTCTATGATGAATTTACAGAGCAAGAATGGTCTACTATGTCTGCCGATGAACGTGTTAATCAAATTAATTATGTTATTTCTGATCAAAATGGTAGTTCTTTCATCTCCGAAAGTTCTGATTTTATTAATGAACCTTCTTTGTCTTATCAGCTTTATAATTTTTTAACTCAGATCTATGGTAATGATGGTCATGCTTATAATATTTTTGCAAAACAGTATCTTGAAGAAAATGGACTTGCTGATTTCGGTATGGGATATTATTCTGGTGGCTCTGGTGGTCACTCTAGCGGTTCTTTTGGTGATGGAACTGTAGCCGATACTCTCAATGATGAATTTTTGGACTATCTGCAAGATAATCCTTTATCTTCTGACCCGAATGTTTTTTACTATTCTTTTGAAAATGGCTACCATGCTACACTTTATTTAAAGCAAGATAGCAATTTGGGCGGCGCTTGGAATTGGTGCCTTAAACTTGTAAGCCCCGAGGGCAATATTATTTTTAATGACTTTGATATTCAATATACTTGGCGTTGTCGTAAAGGCTGGATCTGGGACTATGATATCACAAAGCCTTCTTTGGCTCTCAGCCGTTTTTATTTTCAAGATGGTTATCTTTATACCTATAAGCTTGATGGCTCTGTCATGGAGCAAGTCGACCTTCGCGATTATTTATTGTCTCCCTGTTCCCTTGTATCTGATTATCCATCCGCTGTCGGCGTTGATGAAAACGGCAATGAAATTCAATTAAATGTAAATTCAGATGGTGTTATCTATGAGGGTAACACCTATAATTATAACGATGATAACAGCGTTACAATTAACGGAGATACCTATCAAATAACTGTTAATCCATCTACTGTTAATGATGATTATTACCAGCAGTTTTTAGGTGATACAATCAACAATTATTATAACTACTATAATACCACTTCTACTCCTTTCGATGATACTGATATCCTTACTTCTTTAAAATCAATTTTTTCTTCACTTGAACGTGTAAGAAGCGACTGCTATTCTCAGCTTCGATATATTTATAATACTGTTCATGATGGTTTAAATAGTATTCGTTCTTTAATTTCTACTTGGGGTAATAAAATCTTAAAAGCTATTAACTCTCTTGGCGGCTCTTCTGATTTATCTGATGAAGATCTTCTTGATTATCATAAGAAGCTTGAACAGGCTGTAAATTCTCGTTTTGGTGTTGTCATTAGTCTAAGGGAATTAGTTGATAAAGCTCTATCTTCTTATAAAAATAGTTCTTTATCATCTATAAATTTTAAAGTTAAAGGATTTTCTTATTCTATAGATTTTTCTACCTGGTTTAATGATAATAACTTGCAAACTATTCGCTTACTTATGGCTGCATTTATATATGTTTCTTATGCATTTAATACATTTAGGCGTATTCCATCTTATATTTATAACGGGGGTGATAGGTAATGACTAAGGCTTATTATGAACTTCTCTTAAAGCTTATAAGTTTTCTTCCCGAAGCTGAGCCTTTAAATATTCCCGACGGCATTGAGGATGGTTTTACAAGTATGTTTGGTCTTTTTGGTTTCTTTTTTCCTTATGATCTTTATGCCCCGTTGATCATATTTATTCTTGGTTTTACTTGTTTTCGCATTGCTTGGTCAATTTTTGTAACTTTTAAGAAATGAGGTCTCATATTATGTTAAATTTTATAAAAACTATTCTTTTTTGTTTTTTAGCTTTGACTGTTCTTATAATCTTCTTTATCCTTATAAATATTCTGGTTCGATTTATAAAGGGTGAGCGCAGACAAAAGCGCAAGAGTAAGTCATTATATAAAAAGCGTAGCCTTATTCTTAAAATTTTTTATGATTTTCCTAAAGCTTTTGCTCGTGATTTTTTCCAAAAAAATCCCGATGCTATGAATATTCACGGCTTTTACTGTTTCTGCGGAACGCAGGGCAGTGGTAAGACTATAGCTGCTATTCATCTTCTTCGTGAGATGATGCAGAAATATCCTTTAATTAACGTACGTTCAAACATTTCAATCTCGTTTCAGTCTGGTACTATTAAGCATTGGCGAGAGATTGTAGATGTTCACAATGGAGAAATTGGTCAAATAGATTTTCTGGACGAAATTCAAAATTGGTTTTCTTCTATGGAGAGTAAGAACTTCCCTCCCGAAATGCTCCAAGAGGTAACTCAGGAGCGTAAAAGGCATAAGGTTATTGCAGGTACTTCCCAGGTCTTTACACGTATGTCAAAAGCTCTAAGAGAGCAATGTACTTATTTGTGCTTGCCTACTACTTTTTTTGGTTGTTTTACTGTTGTTCGTGTCTATAAGCCCGAGGTTGATGACTGCGGTACTCTCATTGGTAAAAAGTTTGTCCGTGTATATTGTTTTGTACATGATGATGAGCTTAGAGACTGCTATAACACTTATGAAAAGGTAGAACGTCTTGCTCGTGGCGGCTTCATTCCTTCCTCTGAACGTACTGAATAAAACTTTTAAAGGGGGAGTTTTATTTGCCTACGTCTTTATCTGAATTTGGTGCAGGCTATAATGCCCGTGCTAAGGTTTATACTAATGGCTGTACTGTTTTTACTTATTGTAATCAGTATTGCTTTCATATTCCCGATATAATTCCAAAGAAAAAGAAACCTTGTCCTTCTTCTGAAATAGATTTTACTTTATTTTCTGTTTCTGATTTTGCCCATTTTTTTGATGATCATCATATTTTTTATTCGTTTGAGTCTCTTTCATATTTTTTTTATCATTCTTTTTCTTTTTGTGTTGTTTTTGATTGTCTATATTCAGATTTTGTCTTGGGTAATTCCCTTGATAAATGGTTTCCCGAAAATATTAAAAAAAAGGAGTTAAATAAGCGTATGGACAGTGTTAAACGGTCCCGTGATAAGATTTATGATCTTGTTATGTGTAATGAATGGAACTATTTTTTTACTGGTACTCTCGGTGATACAGCTTTTGACCCTACAAGTGCAAAGGCAGCTCTTCGCCCTTTGCAAAATTGGCTTTCTAATGCTGTTAAGCGTTTTGGTTTAAAATATATCCTTGTCGCTGAGCTTCAGCCTAAAAGTAAGCATATACATTTTCACGGGTTTATAAATGACGCTCTTGACGTTGTCGACAGCGGCACAAAGCTTTATAAGCATGTTCCAAAGCCCATCAAGGACAGCACAGCTTTAAAGCGTGGTCTTAGTCTTTCTGATGGTCATGTTGTTTATAACGTTCCTCAATGGAAATTTGGATTTACTACTGCTATAAAGTCTTATAACGGTTCTCAGAGTTGCGCTCAGTACATAATGAAATATGTTACAAAGGACAATAAAGAGATATTCGGTCGTTATTATTGGAGCAGTCGTAATCTCTGCCGTTCTCCAAGTCTTTACTTTGATAACGTTGATTATAATTCTTTGCCTATTCCTACTTATTCAATTCCCCGGACAAATAGGGAATTAAAATACTATACTTTTTTCCCCGGGCAGACTGATTTTCATTTTAATGATAATGATGATGATAGACCTAAATCTGAATTATTTGATAGTTCCGATGGTGTTTTATATTTTCCGCCTTCTCCTTCTGATCTTGCGTTGGCAAATTCTGCCGCTATTCTTTCAGATCTTGAAGATTTTGAGACTTTGCACGATTTTTCACTTGAAGGCTTCGAGGAAGTCTAATTTATAAAGGGGGAAAATTTATGAAAAAGGCTGATTTACTTGCCGAATACATTTTTAACCGCCGCATATATCTTGAACACGATATACAACAGCTACAAGAAAACTTGCGTTACCGTCCTGTTAGCTCGGTTGACTGCCTCGAATTGATTATCGCCCGTGAACGCCTTGCAATGTTCATAGAGGTTACGCAGGATATATCTGCACTATTGAAATTAAAGAACGGCATATCCCCATAGGACAAACGAGAATAGCCCATAATTTAATTTTATGTGTTGGGGAGTGTAATTATACTATGGATAATAAAAACGCTAAATATGCTAAATATATTCGTTCTTTGGGTGATGAACTTCTTGTTTATATGCTTGAGCTTATACAACAGGGTCATTCTAATGATGAAATCGCTACATCTCTGGGTGTTCGTTGGCTTTACCTTTTTCCTGAGCTTACTTGGGAAGATTGGCGGCAAATTGTCGAAATTAAGCGGCAGGGGATTACTGAATTTTCTTGTTTCGGTTTTCCCCAGCTTTGCGGTTATCCTTCAGATGAGTTATTTCACTGTGAAAAATGTCGTGAAGAATATGAAAACGGAATATAAAATAAAATCAGGGGAGTGCTGCCCCTGCAAAAGATTGTGCAATATGTCAATAATATATAAGAATAGCCGCCCCCATCGGGCGGCACTGTTCAGCGATATGCACAAATTAGTCTTTGCTCGGCTTTGAGAGCCTATCGCCCATATCCTCGGCAATTAGTCGGTTGATATAGCCGTTTAGGCTCTCGCCGTTGCTTTCTGCATATGCTTGTATTTGGTCTTTTTGTCCCTTATACAGTCTTAATAGATATGTGTCATATGCTTTTTTTTGGTATCTCTGACTTGCTTTGTTTTGAGCTTCTGAATAATATGCGCTCATTGATATCAACTCCTTTATTTTTATTATATCGCACGTTTCTGTTGATATCAATATACATTTTAACTAAATATTGATATCAATATTTAGTTACTTTACTACTTGATATAGTGATATCAATATGTTATAATATATATAGTTCAAGGGACAGAGATCCCGAAACAGAAAGGAAGTAATTAC
>NZ_JBJERV010000015.1:0-18096 GCF_051882455.1 Huintestinicola sp.
CCTTTGAAAAGGTGGACGAAACTTTTAGTGTTGTGTTTATTTGTGCAACTTTTTTTATTTCTCCACTTTATCGACAAGCTGAACAGGTCTTTCGCACAAATGCGAAAGACCTGTTTTTGTAATATCCATCAGCCCTGATGTCTGCACACATTAAGTCTGAGACAGTCACTGATAAGGGCGATAAGCTCGGAATTTGTGGGCTTGGAGCCGTGAAAATCTATTTTGCAGTGAAGCTTGTCCTCGATATATGCCACGTCACCGTCTCCCCTGTCCCACGCTGATGAAATGGCGTGCCTGATGGCTCTTTCCACACGGGTGGGGGTGGTGCCGTTGGTGCGCGCAACGGCAGGATAAAGCTCCTTTGTTATGCTGTCAAGTATCGTCATATCCTCCACCGCAAGCATTACGGCGTTCCTCAGATATCTGTAGCCCTTTATATTTGCGGGTATGCCGATACGCTGGATTATTTCGGTCACTACAGGCTCCATACTGTCTGTTCTTTCGGGAATATGTCCGCCCCAGGGCAATGCTCCGAAGCCCTGTTCGCCTGAATATAATGTTGACATAAATTTTATCCTCCTGCTTACAAAAAAAGATAAATTTTTTATTTAATGTTATTTTCTTTCTCTCTCTGTTATTCTCCGCTTTATCTTTTCCTCTGACAAGCATATGCTTTATGCGCTTATAATAACATTTATTTCACGATATGTCAACAGTTTTTGCATAGAACTTTTCGACATACTCAAGATTTTGTTAATATATGGATTTTCCTGAAAGAGTGTTGAAACAGGGAATATTATATTGACCAATTATGAATTTTACTTTTTTTGGAGATATATAAGGTTTGCTATATATCCCGATATTTGGGAAAATAGATATATTTATCGGGTATTGTATGAATATTAAAATATAGATATATATTTATTTAAATCTATAAAATATATTAACGAATTAACAGGAGCTTAGCAGAGAATGTGTCGTTAATCTGATATAAACGATACATAATATGTTAATATATAAACGTTTGAGAAAGTCTACATTTTACATAATGTTTACGCTACAAATTATATAGGATATATCAAATTACAAGGATACAATGGATATTACTTTCCGGTATATGACGATTTATTACACATATTTCAATAAAAAGACATAATTATATAGTATAATAAATTTATATATCAAATTTTTTAGGGAGGTAACTCAAAATGGCAGAGAAAAAAGGTCTTATTGCAGAGTTCAAGGAATTTATCGCAAAGGGAAACGTTATGAACCTGGCTGTGGGCGTTATCATCGGTGCTGCGTTCCAGAACATCGTTTCTTCGCTTACAAACAGCTTTATCAATCCCCTTATCGCGCTTGTTACGGGCGGCTGTGAAAGGGATGAGGCAGGAAATCTTATCCTTGTGGGCGGACAGTTCACCATAAACGGCGTTTCCTTTGATTACGGCTCGTTTATTTCCGCTGTTCTCAACTTCCTTATTATGGCTGTTATTCTTTTTACTATGGTAAAGGCTGTTAACAAGCTCATGGAAGTGGGCAAGAAAAAGGAAGAGGAGCCTGAGCCCGAGCCTCCCGCAGAGCCTGAGCCTACCGCAGAAGAGCTTCTCCTTACCGAGATAAGAGACATCCTCAAGGATAAAAACTGAGAAAAGTAAAAATGCACAAAAAATCCTTGTGCGGTCATTACATATTCTAACTGCAAATTTCACATTCCCACTTGAAATCGGGGTCGGTTTGTAGTAAAATATAAAAAATACCTATACGAATAAAAAAATATAAAGATTTGGAGGAGATTTATAATGCTGGATACTGAAATGTCAAGCAAGTTCGGAAAAGAGGGTCTGACCTTTGATGACGTTCTGCTCATTCCCGGAAAGTCTGATGTCACACCTAATATGATCAACCTTAAAACAAGGCTTGCAAAGGATATTTACCTTAATACTCCTATCGTAACATCCGCTATGGACACAGTTACCGAGGCTAAAATGGCTATCGCAATTGCAAGAGAAGGCGGTATCGGCATTATCCACAAGAATATGTCCATCGAACAGCAGGCTGACGAGGTGGACAAGGTAAAGCGCTCTGAAAACGGCGTTATCGTCAATCCCTTCTCTCTGACTGCCGACAAGCTGGTTTCCGAGGCGGACAAGCTTATGGGCAAGTACAAGATATCCGGCGTGCCTATCGTTGATAACAAGGGCAAGCTTGTGGGTATCCTCACAAACAGAGACCTCCGCTTCCTCAGAGATTACGACACTCCCATCAGCGAGGTAATGACTAAGGAAAATCTGATAACCGCTCCTGTGGGCACCGACCTTGAAGCGGCTCAGAACATTCTTATGAACCACAAGATAGAAAAGCTCCCCATCGTTGACGATGACGGAACATTAAAGGGTCTTATCACCATCAAGGACATCGAAAAGGCTGTTCAGTACCCCAATTCCGCAAGAGACAAGAGCGGCAGACTCCTCTGCGGCGCCGCTATCGGCATCACAGGCGATGTTCTCGACAGAGCAAAGGCTCTCCTTGACGCTCAGGTGGACGTTCTCGTTCTCGATTCCGCTCACGGTCACTCCAAGAACATTATGACCTGTCTCGACAAGATAAAGACTGCATTCCCCAATGCAGTCATCATTGCAGGAAATATTGCCACCGCAGAGGCTGCCGAGGACCTTATCAAGGCAGGCGCAGACTGCGTTAAGGTTGGTATCGGACCCGGCTCCATCTGTACAACACGTGTTGTTGCGGGTATCGGCGTTCCTCAGATCACAGCGGTTTATGACGCTGCCTGCGTTGCCGCTAAGTATGACATTCCCGTTATTGCCGACGGCGGTATCAAGTATTCCGGCGATATCGTCAAGGCTCTTGCAGCAGGCGCAAGCTGCGTAATGCTGGGCTCGCTCCTGGCAGGCTGCGACGAGGCTCCCGGCGAGACAGAGATATATCAGGGCAGAAGCTTCAAGGTTTACCGCGGCATGGGCTCTCTGGGCGCTATGGCATGCGGCTCCAAGGACAGATACTTCCAGGAGGGCGCTAAGAAGCTGGTCCCCGAGGGCGTTGAGGGTCGTGTTCCTTACAAGGGAATGGTTTCCGACACCATCTTCCAGCTGGTTGGCGGTATCCGTTCGGGTATGGGCTACTGCGGCTGTCCCACTATCGCTGACCTTCACGAAAAGGCTAAGTTTGTAAGAATTACAGGCGCAGGTCTCAAGGAGTCCCACCCCCACGACATCTATATCACTAAGGAAGCTCCCAACTATTCTGTTCACGACTAAAAGGAGACTTTTACTATGGATATCAAGGCTAAGATCGAAGAGATCGCCGCTAAGGTCAAGGCTGACCCCGATTTTCTGAAGGAATTTCAGGCAGACCCCGTTAAGGCTGTTGAGAAGATCACAGGCACAGACCTGCCCGATGATGTGATAAACCCCATCATTGACGGCGTTAAGGCTAAAATTACGGCGGATAACGTCAAGGGTGTGCTTGGCGGACTTTTCGGTGCAAAGAAATAGTATTATGCGGAGCGGAGAGGTTTCTTCGCTCCGTTTTTGCAAATTTGGATAATTCCTCATAGTAATCTTATTATGTAATATACATATAGTATAATACTGTTTGTATTATAAAATTATATATTACATTTTGTAGTATTGTAATAATTTTATGATTATATACAAATTGTATAGAAAGGGAGTATCATTATGAAATTTACAGAGAAGCCTATGGAACGTATTGCCGCTGAGGCAGAGGGTATGATGAAGGAGATTGAGACGCTGGAGCCTATGAGTCTTTCGGCGGTTGACAGCGGCAGGACAATGGCTGTTTTTGTTGATATCATCAACGGATTTATAAACGAGGGGGCGATGGCTTCGGAAAGGGTGGGAGATATTATTTCTCCCAATGCAAAGCTTCTGAAAATGTGTAATGATAAGGGTATCCTCACCGCCGCATTTGCCGACTGCCACGAGGAAGATGCTGCCGAATTTGCTTCATTTCCTCCTCACTGCGTAAAGGACACCCGTGAGTCGGAGATAGTGGACGAATTAAAGGAGATGGGCGGCTATATCCTCATTCCCAAAAACTCCACAAACGGCTTCAATGAACAGAAATTCAGGGACCTCATCGAATGCCGCTCCGAGATAGATACGTTTATCGTTACGGGCGACTGCACAGATATCTGCGTTTTGCAATTTTGTCTGGCGCTGAAAACCTATTTCACGGCGCAGGACAAGCTTGTTAAGATAATCGTTCCCATCTCCTGCGTGGAGACCTATGACGCTCCTTTTCACAGCAGTGATTTTGCCAATCTTGCGGCTTACAAGCTTTTGAAGGACAGCGGCATTACCTTTGTGAGCGGTATCATGGAATAATATTTTGCAAATTATGTGACATATTCTGCCCCCGCCGGTTGTTTACTATATATAAAGACATAAAATGGAGGTAGTACCCATGAAAAAAGCTGTATCAATAATTCTTGCCTGCGCTGTGATATCAATGTCCGCTCCTGCCGCGCTTGCAAAGGAATATCCCGTTTATGACAGTCTTACATTTACATCGAAGGCTGTTGAGGTAAATGCAGAAAAGGACGGACTTTACCGCTCGGGCGACCGCATGGTGAAGGTCAAGGACGGCATAGTTTCCCCCTACACGGGCTTTGCAAAGACAAAGAAGGGAACATATTGCTACAGGGGCGGTATCAAGTGGAAAGGCTGGTATAAAAAGGGCGGCAAATGGTATTACTTTGACCCCGAGAATGACGGTTTGAAGGCTGTCAAAACTGCCAAAACTCCTTTGGGTACCTATTATCTTGACGAAAACGGCGCATGGAACGGAAAGCTGTCAAAATCGGCAAAACGTCCCACAGATTTCGGCTATTCATTTCATTTCGGCGGCGGTGAATCTATCGAATATTACTTCTCCACAAAGGACGGAAAGCTTTGCAGAGATGCTTATATTGACGGCGTTGACACCGAAAAGGATATAAAAATATCCTCACAGGATATGCAGATAATATATGATACTTTCAAGGCAAGCGGTGCGGAAGGCTTTGACGCAAGTGCGGTAATTGAAGCGGTGGGCATTGAGTTTGACCCTCCCACAGATATACCATACTATTCGTTGGAATGGTATTCGGGTGACAAGTATGCAGGCGGCGTTTCCGGCGATTCCTATATATTCAGCTATGATTATTATTCACGGAGCGAGGAGGTCAGAAGGCTTGCGGAGCTGGTGCGGTTTTCACGTATGTATTTGGAGAGCCGAGCCGAATACAAGGAAATTATCGCAGAGGAAAATGCGTATGCCGAGGCTCATAAATATGACGGAGTGCCTTATGATGAGCTTACCGAGGTAAAAACGTCAGCCGGGGATATTTATAAATTCAGAGGACATTCATCTCCAAGCGGCGGACGGGCTATGCTTATCACTTCAAAAGCCGAACTGAACGAGCTTATTTCACAGCTGAAAAAGGAGGGCATCGGCGAAAATTCAAAGCTTATCAAAAGGCTTTCGGCTTATTCGGACGAATATTTCAAGGACAATGCGGTGGTTTTCGGGGATTGCAATGCAGGCTCAGGCTCTGTCAAGCCCCTTGACCCGAAAATTTATGAGGGATATTCAAGAATTTATCTTGATATGACTTTAGAATATCCCGAATGTTATACAGATGATGAATGTTATATTGCTGCTGTGGCGGAGGCTTCAAAAAAACAGCTTGGCTGTGAAAAGGAAAAGCCTACCGTTGTATGGCGGCGGACGCGAAGAAATTTTGAAGGGAATGAGTTCTGATGAACGAAAGAAATCTAACGCTCCTTACCGATTTTTACGAGCTGACCATGGGTAACGGCTACCTTGAAAACGGCATAGGAGACAATATCTGCTGCTTTGACCTTTATTTCAGGAAGGTCCCCGACAACGGCGGCTTTGCAGTGATGTGCGGTCTTGAGCAGGCGATCGACTATATCAAAAATCTCCGCTTTTCCGAGGAGGATATCGAATTTTTAAGGGAAAAGAAAATTTTTTCCGAAAGGTTCCTCGAGTATCTGAAAAATTTTAAATTCACCTGCGATATATGGGCTGTTCCCGAGGGAACGCCTGTGTTCCCCAATGAGCCGCTTATTATCGTGAAGGGTCCCGCAATACAGGCTCAGCTTGTGGAGACTATGCTGCTTTTGTGCATAAATCATCAGAGCCTTATCGCCACAAAGGCGGCAAGGATAGTTAAGGCGGCGGACGGCAGACCTGTTATGGAATTCGGTTCAAGGCGCGCTCAGGGCTTTGACGGTGCGGTCTATGGCGCAAGGGCTGCTTATATCGGCGGCTGCTGCGGAACTGCCTGCACAATTTCAGACAAGGAGATGGGCACTCCCGCTCTGGGAACTATGGCGCACAGCTGGGTGCAGATGTTTGACTCGGAGCTTGAGGCTTTCAGGGCATATGCCCAGTGCTATCCCGATTCCTGCACGCTCCTTGTGGATACCTACAATGTGCTCAGATCGGGCATTCCCAATGCAATAACGGTGTTCAAGGAGCTTAAAGCGGCAGGTCACAAGCCTGCGGGGATCCGCATTGACAGCGGAGATATCACATATCTTACGAAAAAAGCAAGGAAAATGCTGGACGAGGCAGGCTTCCCCGAGGCTAAGATATGCATTTCCAACTCTCTGGACGAATACATCATTCAGGATATTCTGAGGCAGGGTGCGAAAATTGACAGCTTCGGCGTGGGAGAACGGCTCATCACTTCACGGAGCGAGCCTGTTTTCGGCGGCGTTTACAAGCTCACTGCCGCAGAGAAGGACGGAGAGCTTATCCCGAAGATAAAGCTTTCCGAGAATGTGACCAAGATAACCACTCCCGATTTCAAGGAGCTGTGGAGATTTTATGACAATGCCACCGGCAAGGCTATGGCAGATCTTATCACCTGCTTTGGCGAGGAGATCGATGACAGCAAGCCTGTCACCATTTTCGACCCCGACCACCCCTACAAGAAAAAGACCCTTACCGATTTTACCGCAAAAAAGCTTCACGTGAAAATTTTCGACAAGGGCAATTGCGTTTACACATCCCCCACCGCCACCGAGATCAGAAGCTTCTGCGCCGCTCAGCTTGACACCCTCTGGGACGAGGTCAAGCGCTTTGAAAATCCCCACGAGTATTATGTTGACCTGTCAAAGAAGCTTTGGGACAAGAAGAACGAGCTTTTGAATGAGATGGGGTAAAAAATTTTATTTTGCTATTGACTTTGATTTTATTTATGAGTATAATATAAGTAAGGAATGTATTCTGAATTGAATTGCAGTTTCTTCCAAATGTTTGTCGTTACCGGATATACGACTAATAAAAAGTCCGGCTCAAATGTTTGTCGTTACCGAATATACGACTAATAAAAAGTTCGGCTCAAATGTTTTAGCCCTGCTCTTTGTGAGTAGGGCTATTTATATATTTTAAAAGGAAGAATAAAATGGAAGCAGGTCATTTTTATTTTTTAAAAGATGAGTATTTTGATGATTTTCCGGATAACGGATTGATGTCAAATCACGAGACGGTTGACGGTAAATCACATAACAGACCTTGTATTATCTGCATATTTGATGAACACACAAATACATATTGGGCAGTCCCTATCTCTTCAAAGGTCAGCAAGTATAAAAGTATATATAAATCAAAGACTGATAAATACGGCGTTTGCGATACTATAGCATTCGGAAAGGTTTTAGGCAGGGAAAAAGCTTTCTTAATTCAGAATATGTGCCCCATAACCGAGAAGTATGTAAAAAACGAGTATGTATACGATGGCAACCCGGTGATGATAGATAAAATATCCGAAGAAGAAATTATAAAAAAAACTAAAAAGGTCTTATCTCTTCTGACTCATAAAAACATCAATCTGATTTTTCCGGATGTATTGAAGATACTGAAAAAAATAACTGAAAATAAATAAAAAGAGCGGCTGAAAATTTAGCTGCTCTTTTTTGTATAATTTTACAATAATATACTATTTGTAATTTAGTTTATACATTCCGTAAAATTACAAATCAGTTACACATAAAGTTGAATTAGTTACAATGTAGTAACAACATACAAATCAAAGGTTACAAAATCGTTACAATGCCTATTGAAATTGATATTATTTTGTAATATAATAGAATAAATAAAAGTCTTATGGCGATAAAACGTATATTAAAGAAATAAAAAAGGAGACGATGAGAATGAAAAAAATAAAACTTCTTACCGCAGGCGTTATGGCATTATCGGCTGTTACGGCAGTGAGTGCAGCGGCATATGCGGCTGACGTGGTGGACTTCGAGGACGGCAAATACTCCTTCGTAAGCATGAAGACCGATGACGGCGGAGACCCTTCCACTCTTTCCGTAGTGGATTTCGGCGGCTCCAAGCAGCTCAAGGTGGACGTTACCGACTGCGCAAATGTGCCCAAGGTATATTTTGATCTTAACTCAATGCTGGACCCCGATAATTTTGATAAGGTGAAAACTATTGAAATGGACGTTACCTTCGAGTCCAAGGACGGCGTTACTGCTCCCGGCTGGGCAGGGGGCGCTATCGGCACTCAGGGCGGCGAGGCAAAAACTCCCGCATGGGCTCAGACTGCCTGGGAATGCGGCGAGTATGACAAGGCTGTTTCCGACCCTGTTACCATTCAGAGAAAATTCCTGCTTTATTCCGAAAGACTGGTAAACGGCACCGAGGGCACTCATATGATACTTATGAGATGGGGCGCAGAGGTCGATTACAATATGTATGTGGACAACATAAAATTCCTGGACGCCGACGGCAAGGCTATCCCCCTCGAGCTGAAGGAATCCGCTGCTCCCGTTCAGACAGAGGCTGCTCCCGAAGAGACCGCTGCCGAGCCCGAGCCCGAGGATATCCCCGAGGAGACCGAGGCTCCTGCGGAGACTGAAGCTCCCGAAACTGAGGCTGCTCCCGAAGAGACCGAACCCGAGAGCGATAATGAGACCACTTCTTCCACCACAGGCAACTTTTCCGCATTTGCTGCTGCCAGCGCAGTTGTGCTTTCCGGCTATGCAGTGGCAATGACAAGAAGAAAGAAAAAGTAAATTTGTACAGGTTTGTAAAATATCTACAAAGTCTGTCCGTTATAATTGTATAAAAAACAAATTGCAACTTTTGCAAGTAAATGCTATAATATACCTATAATTTGCGTAACTATATTCAAGAGACAATATAAACGCGATTAAATATGGAGGAGATATAATTATGAAAAAACATCTTTCAAGCCTTGCTGCAGTTGCAGCAGCCGCAGCTCTCTGTGTATCGGTTTCCGCTACAGCATCCGCAGCTGACTGGTCCCAGACCGGTTATGCAGATGACGATCCCGCTACAGTAAACATCATTTCCACTTCTGCTGACGGCGTTATTTTCACACAGACAACCGACGGTGTAGCAGCAAAGGCTCGCATCACTCTCGATCAGATCCTTGCTGATCCCGCTGACGTTTCCAAGGTTTATTCCGGTTCCTGGACCATCGTATATCACGGTCTCGCAGGCTCTGATATCCAGGGCGTAGGCGGCGGCTGCTATGCAGCTACCTGCAACTCCACTACATACTGGATCAGCCCCGAGTTCAACGAGGACGGCACTGTTACATGGGAAGACGAGGTAGTTGTTGAGGACGGCTTCAAGTGGCTCCTTCCTTCTCAGGTTCCCGAGGATCCTTCCCAGGCTGAATTTGTATTTATGGACTGGGCAAACGCTAACCTCGTTTCCAACAACGTAACCATCGAGCTCAAGGATTTCAAGATCTTCGATAAGGAAGGCAACGAGATCGCTCAGAAGGAATACGGCGCATCCGGCGCAGCTGCTGAAGAGGCTCCTGCAGAGGAAGCTCCCGCAGCTGAAGAGGCTCCCGCTGAGACAGAGGCAGCTCCTGCTGCAGATACAGCAGCTACTCCCGTTGCTGCAACAGGCAACACAGCAGCAGCTTCCATCGCAGCTGTTATGGCAGTTGCAGGCGCAGCAGCTCTCATTTCCAAGAGAAAGTAATCTCGGCACAAAGTGAATATTTATGCAGAGAACACTCCTGTGAGGGCTCTCTGCATAATTCTGTTTTATTACAGAAAATGAAAGGATGGTTTTAATAATGAAGATCAAAAAGACTTTAGCAGCAGTTGCTGCAGCAGCAATGGCTGCAACTACTGTTTCCGCATTTTCCTTCGGTGCTTCTGCTATTGCAAGCGGCACAGTTATCGACTTTGAAGACGGTGACTATTCCTTCGCATACATGAATGTTGACGCCGGCGCAGACGATTCCGTTCTTTCCGTTGAGGATTATGACGGCTCCAAGCAGCTCAAGGTTGATGTTCAGGACTGCACAGCTGTTCCCAAGGTTTGGTTCGACCTTGATAAGATCACTGACAGATCCAATACTGTTCAGATCAAGACCATTGAAATGGATCTTACACTCGTTCCCAAGAATGCTGAGGAAGCTATCGGCTGGGCAGGCGGTGCTATCGGTACTGCAGGCGCATACGGCGATCAGGTTGATCCCGGCTGGTCCGACGGTCAGTGGTCCTGCGAGGATAACAACGCTTATACCGCAGGCGCAGCTGCTAAGCAGCACATCACAAGAAAGATCCTTATGACCTCTCAGATGTTCACCGAGACAGGCGCAAGCCCCTTCTTCGGTCTTATGAGATGGGCTTCCGAGACAAGCTATGTAATGTACATCGATAATATCGTTCTCAAGGACAAGAGCGGCAATCCTCTTCCTGTTGGCTTTGCAGCTGTTGAGGAGACAGAGGCTGAGGCTGAGACTGAGGCTCCTGCAGAGGAGACAGAGGCAACCGCAGAGGAAACCGCAGCTCCTGCAGAGGAGACTGAGGCTCCCGCTGAGGAAACTGAGGCAGCTCCCGCTGAGGACGCAGATGTTGATTACTCCGCTCTCACAGGCGACGTTATCTCCGACACAGAAGCAACTTCCGGCGGCGCTTGGGGACAGGCTATCACCCTCACAACTATTAAGAATGAAAACGGCGTATTCGATCCCGCTATCCTTACTCCCGACAAGGCTGTAGTAGTTTACTACGAGGCTGATACAGCTCCCGAGGTCGTTCTCCAGTCCTGGAGCGGCGGCGAAGGCTGGGCAAAGGTTCCCGCTAACGAGGAATTCTCCACAGACGGCGTTGCAGTATTCACATACGATTATATGACTGCTATGTACCAGAGCGAGGACTTCGTTTCCACTCTTGATGCATTCATCGTAGGCGACACAGGCTCCGAGCTCACAGTTTCCAAGGTTCTTCTCGTTGACGCAGCTTCCCTCACAGCAGGCGCTGAGTCTGATGAAGAGGTTATCGAGGACGAGGCTCCCGCTGAGGAAGAGGTTGTAGAAGAAGCTCCCGCTGAGGTTGTAACCGAGGCTCCCGCAGCTGATACAACAACTCCCGTTGCTTCCACCGGCAACACAGCAGCAGCTTCCATCGCAGCTGTTATGGCTCTTGCAGGCGCAGCAGCTCTCATCTCCAAGAGAAAGTAATTTCCCCGAAAGATAATTTAAAAGCCGTTTTCTTCGTGAAAACGGCTTTTTTGTTTATATGTGTTAATAATGCGAAATTATCATTTGAATTATTTGTGTAATATTTACATTGAAATACGCACCTAATAATGATATAATTAGACTACAAATAAATTTTGGCGAATAAATATGCCAAGGAGGAGAATTAAAATGAAATTAAAGAAAATGTTAGCAGGCTTTGTAGCTGCTGCAATGACAGTTGCAACAATGGCTGTAAGCGCATTCGCAACAAATGTGGCAATGGATGCAGAGTATCCCGGAGCTTGGGGCTGCAGCGCAGCTATTCCCAAGTCTGACCTTGAGGCATTCGGCGGCGACGTTAAGGTTACTCTTAATGTAACTCCTAAGGTTCTCGTTAAGGATCAGGCTGTTCTCAAGCCTATCACAGTCGGCGACAGCTGGATCGCTGTTGAGACAGGTCTCACAAGTAATACAGAGGTTCGTAAGCCCGATGGCTTTATCGTTATCAAGAAGAGCGCAACTACTGTTTCCTTCGTAATCGACGCTAACGCTATTGCTTCTCTTACCGATAATGGTCTCCAGTTCCAGGTTTACAACGTAACAATCAACTCCGCTGACCTCGAGGCAGGTTCTCCCGAGGCTGACTTCAGACCTATCGATGACAAGTTCGCTAAGGACTACACAAATGAGGATAAGACCTACGAAGAGCTCTATCCCGATTCCGTAGCTGCTGAGGAAACTGAGGCTCCCGCTGAGGAAGCTGCAGAGGAGACCGAGGCTGAAGAGGCTGAGGAAGTAGAAGAGGTTGCTGACGAGGCTGAGGCTGAAGAGGTTGAAGAGGTTGCTGAAGAGGTAGAAGAGACCGAGGCTGCTCCTGCTGAGACTGAGGCTGCTCCCGCTGCTGATACAACAACAGCTCCCGCTGCTACAGGCAACACTGCTGCTGCAACAATCGCAGTTGTAATGGTTGCTGCAGGTGCTGCTGCTCTCGTTTCCAAGAGAAAGTAATCAGTACATAAAGCATTTTCAGAGACGTTGTGCAATGCACAGCGTCTCTTTTTTTGTCATAAAGGTAGATTTTTTTGTAAATGTGTGTTATAATTAAGAAAAGTCACGGAGAGGAATGAAAAAATGGATAACAGACTTGATGCCTTTGAGAAAATGCTTTCGGCGGTGATCCAAAAATACGGCGAGACCTCCGAAAAGCTTGACGCTCTGAAAGCGCAGGGCAAAAACAAGACTGCCGCCTTCCGTGAGCTTCTGGGAGACAAGCTGACCTGCCGCTATATCCTTTCGCTTTATGAGCAGTATGGTCTTATTGAAAAAAATTCGTTTAAGGAGAGGTCGGAATGAACTATATTTATCCCCTGATGTCACAGATACCCGCCACAGGAAATGTGGAGCAAAAAACCTATATCATCGTCCTTGTTATTGCGGCTGTGCTCATTCTGGGTGCGGTCATTGCAGGAATATTCACCAAGAAGAAAAAATGATAAAATATTATTGCATTTTATCAAAATATATGATACAATATTATTAACAATTCTGCGGCAAAGGGCGATCATGCATTAACGCAGAGAAAAACGGAGGTATTTATTATGGGACTTATCACAGCAGCAGTATCATCAATTTCAGGCTCTCTGGCAGACTCGTGGAAGGAAGTTATCGAGCCTGAGGATATGACCGACAGCACCCTGCTTGTAAAGGGTGTGCCTATCAAAAAAGGCTCCAACAAGCGCGGAACGGAAAATATTGTTTCCAACGGCTCAATAATCCACGTTTTCCCCAATACCCTTATGCTCCTTATTGACGGCGGCAAGATCGTTGACTACAGCGCGCAGGAGGGCTATTACGAGGTCAATAACTCCTCCTCCCCCTCCCTCTTCAACGGCGAGCTGAGCGAGACCCTCAAGGACACCTGGGAGCGCTTCAAATTCGGCGGCGCACCCTCTCAGAGACAGTACGTTTACTACATAAACACCGCAGAGATAAAGGGCATTAAGTTCGGCACACGCCAGCCCGTAAACTATTTCGACAATTTCTATAACGCAGAGCTGTTCCTCAGAGCACACGGCTCTTATTCAATAAAGATAACCGACCCCATCAAGTTCTTTACCGAGTTTGCTCCCAAGGGCACAGACAGGATAGAGATAAAGGACCTTTCCGAGCAGCTTTTCAACGAGTTTATGGACGCTCTCCAGTCCGCTATCAACCAGATGTCCGTTGACGGCGTGAGAATTTCCGCTATCACATCAAAATCAAGAGAGCTTTCCAAGTATATGTCCAAAACCCTCGATGAGGACTGGACAGAGCTGAGAGGAATTGAAGTCTGCTCCGTGGGAATTGCAAGCATTTCCTACGATGACGAGTCAAAGGCTCTTATCAATATGAGAAACAAGGGCGCAATGATGTCCGACCCCACTATCAGAGAGGGCTTTGTTCAGTCTTCCGTGGCACAGGGACTCCAGAGCGCAGGCTCCAACACATCGGGCGCAGGCAATGCGTTTATGGCAATGAATATGGGTATGGGCGGAGCAGGCGGATTTATGAATGCTGCTTCCCAGGCAAATGCCGCTCAGATGCAGATGCAGGCACAGCAGGCGGCTGCACAGCAGCAGGCACAACAGGCTGCTGCAAACACCTGGAAATGCTCCTGCGGCGCTGAGAATACAGGAAATTTCTGTAATAACTGCGGCTCCAAAAAGCCCGCACCCGCAGGCGAATGGACCTGCTCCTGCGGCACAAAGAACACAGGCAAATTCTGCGGAAACTGCGGTGCAAAAAATCCCAACGAGGAATGGACCTGCTCCTGCGGTGCTGTGAACAAGGGCAATTTCTGCAATAACTGCGGAGCTAAGAGAAGTTAAAATATCATAAAAAAGGAGCGGTCATTATGCAGGGAAGCTTTACTTACCAAAACAAGCCTCTGATGTATCTGACCGCTCTTTTGTTTATTACAGTAGCTGTTGTATGGATTTGCAATACACATAATATTGAAATTTTAATCGAGTCGTTTTTATTATACTTATCTTTAGAATTATATTTTATGAATTTGAGAGGGAATTTCAAAGCCACAAGCACAGAGGTCGTGTTCAAATTTGCATTTTCCTCCCGCAATATCCCATTTTCCGAAATAGAATACGCCGCCTGCGAGGTAAAGCAGAATGTGCTTAGGCGCGGAATTCCGGTAAGCTATTGCACAGAGCTTATTATAAAAAACAAATCCGAGACCTTTACCGTTAATGACGTTCTGGAGGTCAGCTCGAACGATGTTCTCAATAACAGAAAGGCTTATGAGGAAAAGCTTTCAGCCCATCAGTTCACAAGGCTTGCGGAATATATCAATTCACACATACATATAAATAAAAGGGTCTGATGCAGTGCTGCAGCAGACCCTTTGTTATTCCAAATTAAAACAAATCGGCGGTCATTACTCTTCGGAAGCTTCCTCCATTGCGCTGAAGAGCCCAGCCATCATTTTCACGGCCATGTCCTCCATGCTGATCTCGGTGTAGTCCTCGGGTATCTCAAAGCAGGATTCATCGGGTTCATCAAGCAGGTCTATAGTAAACTCCATGATCTCGCCGTCTGTACCAAGCTTTTTAAGCTTGCCGTCGGGCGAATAGTAAAATACCAACTCCGAGCCGTCTGCATTGAATTTCTCGAAAATATAATCTGTTCCCTCAATATTTTCAATACCATCCTCGGTAAAGCTGCTGTAATCTGCGGTGGTGTCTATGACGGATTCAACCTCGCTGTCAGCGTCATAGGTGGTCTCGGAATCAAAGCTGTAGCTTTTGGAAGCCTTGTCGATAAGATAGCCCTTTTCACCGTCAATTATCATTGTCATCGACATAATGCCGGGGACCTGTGTGTCCATATACACCTTATTATTGTACACCGACATTTCAATTGTAGTAACGATCTCCCCCTCTTCGCTGGCAGAACACTTGAATACAACATTGCCCTTGTCCCAAGTGCTTGCGGACTTCATAAGTGCATCTGTCCATGATGCGCCGTTTTTTTCGCTGTATGCTTCCTCTGCCGAAATGCTGTCCGCAGCTGCGGGGGGAGCTTCGGTCATGCTCTCTGTAACAGCTTCCGTTTCGGTTTCCGTTTCTGTTTCTGTTTCAGCTTTTGTTTCAGCTTTTGTTTCAGCTTCTGTAACCGTTTCTGCTTCCGTTTCCGAAGATCCGGCTGTTGTCGTCTCGCTTACAGAATAGGATTCTGCTGCGTCTGTGGTTTCTGCTGCTTCATCCGAGGACGAGCAGCCGCCGAATATGAGCATTGAAATTGCTGCGGTAAGTGCGATTATTTTCTTGTAATTCATAAGTACCCTCCATAATATAGTGGTTTGTTCATCTTTGTTTCAGCAACTTCTTAAATTTTATCATAATCTTTTTATATTGTCAAGGCATAAATACGGTGCTTGATAATATGCTGCAGCAGACTTTTTATATTTCCATCTGTATTTTAAAACTTTTTCGTTCATATATCACATATTTTACACATTAGGGCGTTATTATATAATCACAGAAAGAAAAAAGAGCAAAAAGGCTCGGATAAAAGAACAAAAGCTCACATATTGCCGAAAGGATGATCTATATGTACGAAAATAATTACAATTATATCGATGTTCCCGGTGAGGACAAAGAGAAGAAAAAGGATAACAAGGTCGGCAAGACCATTGCAATGCTCCTTGCAGTTGCAGTAGTAGGCGGCGCATCCGGCTTCGGCGGCGCATATCTCCAGAACAGCATTGCCGTGAAGGACCAACCTGCCGCACCCGTTTCCGCCGAAAACACACAGGCTCCTGCCGTTACCGAAAGCTCTTCAAAGAACGAGAATACAGGAAATGTAGTCAACACTCTCCTTAACACAGGCTCCTCCGACGGAACTCTCACCACAAAGCAGATCGTTGAAAAGGTCTCCCCCTCTGTTGTAGGCGTTCATTCCTCCTTCAAGACCCAGTCGGGAACCAGCACGGGAACAGGCACGGGCATTATCCTCAGCGATGACGGATATATCATCACCAACGCTCATGTTGTCCAGACCGAGGTAAACGAGTATGTTTCCAACAACAACCGCGGCTATAACAATAACCCCTTCGGCGGCAGCGGCGATATATTTGACTACTTCTTCGGAAACGGCGGCTTCGGCGGCAGCTATCAGACAAAGCTCAAGCAGGCTGACTCCGTTACAATCGTCCTCTCCACCGATGACGAGACCGAGTATGAAGCCGAGATAGTGGGCGCTGACGAAAACAGCGACCTTGCAGTGCTTAAAATAAATGCCGAGGGTCTTGACCTTATCCCCGCGGAATTCGGCGACTCCAACCAGCTCACAATGGGCGACAAGGCTGTAGCTATCGGCTACCCCTTAGGACTTGGACTTTCCACCTCCGAGGGTATCGTTTCGGGACTTAACCGTACCCTTAACGTGGAGCTTTCCTCCGGCGGCTCCGCTTCCATGACCCTTATCCAGACCGACGCAGCCATCAACCCCGGCAACTCCGGCGGTCCCCTTATCAACGGCAAGGGACAGGTAATAGGCATAACCTCCTCAAAGCTTGTCAATAATTCAGTTGAGGGACTTGGCTTCGCTATCCCCATTTCCGACGCAATGCCCCTTATCAGCGACCTTATGAACAAGGGCTATGTTACCAACACCACTCCCCAGATCGGTATCACAGGCTTCGATATCAACAGCGCGATCATGAGATATTACAATCTCCCTGTTGACACAGGCGTAATGGTAGTATCTGTCAGCGAGGGCAGCGGCGCAGAGGCAGCAGGCATAAGCGCAGGCGATGTTATCGTAGCCGCAGACGGCAAGGATATCTCTTCGATGGACGAACTCACCGCCGCTAAGAAGGGCAAGAAAATAGGCGATACAATGGTGCTCACCCTTGCAAGAGCCGACGGCAACATTGACGTTACCCTCACCCTCACAGGCGAGGAGGATATCAAGCCCGAGGCAGAGGTAAAGCCTAACTGATCAAACCATTTCCAATTTCCCCCTCCAATTCTTTATTATACACAGCAGAGAAGCCGCTCGTTTTGGGTGGCTTTTCTGCTGTTTTTGTCAGAATGCATTCTCCTCCCGTTTTGCCGCATTAAATTACAAAATTATCCTTGACTTTTACTTCCTGTAGTGATATAATAAGGATTAGTATCGGTTACTATAATTTGTGCTTCTCTGATTATGAGAGAAACACCGCTTTTTGATAGAAAGGAAGATTTTACTATGTCAAGAGTTTACAATTTCTCGGCAGGTCCTGCAATGCTGCCCGAAAAGGTTCTCGAAACCGCAGCTGCGGAGATGCTCGATTATAAGGGCACAGGCGAGTCCGTAATGGAGATGTCCCACCGTTCCAAGGAGTATCAGGCAATTATCGACGAGACAGAGGCTCTCCTCAGAGAGATAATGTCCATTCCCGATAATTACAAGGTGCTTTTCCTCCAGGGCGGCGCTTCCACACAGTTTGCTATGATTCCCCTGAACCTTATGACAGGCAGCGGCAAGGCTGACTTCGTTATCACAGGTCAGTGGGCTAACAAGGCATATCAGGAGGCTTC